>CAIOLZ010000148.1 GCA_903859265.1 uncultured beta proteobacterium | reverse complement strand
GTACACCGAGATCTGGCCTTGCAAGGTTTTCAACACGATGCCATGCACTATATTCATGCCCAGGCCCGTCCCGCCCTGACCGAGCTTGGTGGTGAAGAACGGGTCATAAATGCGTCTGGAGGTATCCGCATCCATACCTTCTCCGAAATCCTTGACGGACAGCTCAAAACTTTCGGGCGTGGCGCCCACTCCCGTTTTGACCTCGATCACGCCTCCTTTGCCCTGGGGATAGCCGTGCAGCACCGCGTTCATCACCAGATTGGTGAGCACCTGGCCATAAGCGCCGGGAAAACCGTCGCAACGTATGTCCGCTTGCAGGTCGAGCGACAGGGTGCAGTTGGCCTTGCGCAAGGCAGGTGACAAGGTGCTGAGCACCTCTTGCGTCACCACGGCGGTGTCGAACACCCGGCGCTGGTCACTTGACTGGTCCACCGCAACTTGCTTGAAGTTGGCAATCAGTTGCGCTGCGCGTTCAATATTGCGCACAAAAATACCCACTGCCTGGCGCGATTCATCCGTCACCTGCAGCAGGGCGGATTTGCGCAAAGTGCCCGTCTCCACCTGGGCATGCAGCGCGTCGAGGTGCGTGGCAATGGTGGAGGCCACCGTCAGGGCGTTGCCAATCGGGGTATTGAGTTCATGGGCAACCCCCGCCACCACGCGTCCGAGCGACGCCAGCTTTTCCGACTGGATGATTTCCTGCTGTGCAAAGCGCAGTTGGGCCAGCGCCTCTTCCAGCGAACGGGTGCGCTCGGCCACGCGTGACTCAAGGTTTTCATTGGCATCGTTGAGCGCCGCATTCTGCAGTTCCAGCTCGGAAAAAAGTCTCAGCAACGATTCGCGCGTCACCTCCAGGCTGCTCGACAACTGCCCGAGCTCCGTAGAAAAAACGGGAGTAATCGGGGTACGCAACTCACCCTGCGCGATCTGCAACGCGTCTGCAACCAGACGCTTGATTGGCAACACCAAACTGAACTGCATCACGGTAAAAACAATCAGCACACTGCTTGCCATCACGATCAGGGAAGACCGCAGATAGCGGTTTTGCGACTGGCGCAATTGCTGGTGATAGCCGCTGGTGCTCATAACCACGCGCAGATGGCCGACGAGAACTGCATCGCGCTCTATGTCAGTGACTTTTTCTACCACCTCGCCCAAGGCCTGCTGCGCCGCCAGCCCGTCCCGTGCACGGGATACAAAGACCACATTTTTGTGGTCCCTGACTTCAACCAGCAAAACACCCGGGTTCACGAATACCGAATCGATGATCGATTCCGCCTGCTTGGGCACAAACTGCCACAGTGGTTCGCGCATGGCCAACGCGGTCAGTTCGGCCAGCCGGTCCAGGTCGGTACTGACCTGCGCTGAATAGTCGCCGCGCAGCCGCTCGGCCTGGTCCCAATAGGCCAGCAAACTGGCCACCATCACGGATGCCACCAGGGTCGCAAGAATCAGCACCCGAAGCGAAGAAAAATGGCGGCGCCAGGAGCCCATAGGGATTTACTTCAACGCACTCGAAATAATGGATTTGAGCTCACCGCTTTTACGCATTTTTTCGATTGCCGCGTCAAACCGCTCCAGTGCCTCGCGCTTGCCCAGAGACTTGGCAAAGGCCAGGTGCAGCGGGTCTCTGGTGAGCGGTCGGGGCAGGATGGCAAAGTCATTGCGATGGGCCATCAATTCGTCCACTCCGGAGAGCACCGCCTCAAACCCCGCCTGCCCGTTGCCGATGAACGCGGCATCGAGCCGGCCCGCCAGCAATTTGCGCAAGCGCCCTGCCTGGCTGACGTCTCTGTCCATGGTGAAAAGCCCTGACTCGATGGCCCGATCTACCTCATCGCCGTAGCTGGCACCGTTGACACCGCCGATCACTTTGCCCTTGAGGTCGTCGAGTTTGCTGAAGCGAAACTGGCGGGACTTGAGCGTGACCACCTGAATGTTGTCGTCATAGATAGCGGTCGAATAGTCAAACAAGTTGCTGCGTTCCTCGGTCATCGACAGGCCAATCACGCCCCCTTCGCCTCTGAGCGCCAATTCATAGGTGCGCTTCCACGGTGCCAACCGGATGTCGTAATGGTCGCCGGTCAGTATCTCGACGCGCGCCAGAATGCGGGCCAATACCCCATCCGGTTTTCCATTGCTGGAAAATATCACGGGCGTGTATGCGTCATCACCCAATATTTCGAGCGTCTCGGCTTTTGCGACCATGCCAATTGACAGCAAAATAAGGGCTGCGATTGCTCGCCACCTGAACCTCCCCATAACGAACGCCTCCCCAAACACGATTGACACCCCAAAGGTCAGTGTCACAGAGCGCACTCACTGCGTCAAGACGCCAGCCGCAATGCCACTGCAAAAACGGCCAAGCGTTAATGTAGCCAGTCTATTTGACGCATCCGCGACGCCCCCCATGGCAACAAGGGCGCGGACATGCGCCAAGC
>CAIOLZ010000147.1 GCA_903859265.1 uncultured beta proteobacterium | reverse complement strand
GCATTGTCAGCACTCATCTTCAGCAGGCCATCCACCACGCCGAACCAATAGGTCACCGGTCGTCCCATGCGGCAGATGAAATCGCCGATACCGGCTTCGGTAATGCGCAAGTCATCGACGGCGCGTTCGCGCTCCTGCGGCAGCAGCACATGCAGCCATGGAATATTGTCCAGCTCGGACTGCGTCAAAGGGCGCCGGCGCTGATGAATGGTGCTGTCGGTCGGCATGGGTCCAAACCATTTTGGATCGGCTAATTCCAACCGATCACATCAAACCCCTTGTCGGTCAAACACCGCTTCACATAATTGCGGTAGGTGCCGCTGGGTTTTTCCCGAAACGCGCCGGCCACCGCGCCCACTGATCCGCCCACCACGGCTCCCGCAAGGCCATGCTCCAGCGAGCGATCCAGACTTTGCCCGCCAACCAGTGAACCGACAGACCCGGCAACGCCGCCGATGGCCGCACCCTTGGCAGCTCCGTTGGCGACGGCATTGGTCTTTTCTTCGGGCGTCAGTCCGGCGTTGGCGGCATTGGCCATGCAGGCATCGGCCTCCTGATCTGCCTTGGCCTGCCCGACCCGGTTGAGTGTGGCGTTGGGGTAAAAAACGGGCCGGGCCGACGGACTTCCGGAGCCCCTGGTGGCGCAGCCGAATAGTGCCACGGACACACCCAGCGTGATTGCAACGGTTGTACTACGCATCAAAACCTCCATCAAAACGTCAGCCCGGATGGTAACGAGCGCACTGCAATACTTGCATCTCGGCCCTTCAAAAAGCGCCTGCCTAGTCAAAAAGCCGCTAGAGTTCGCACCTGCGTCTCCAAACCCAAGACAAAGCATGCAACCGATCCAGCTTTTTGATGCTGCCTCCAGCACCTACACCTACGTCCTATTTGACGAGACATCGCGGGAGGCCCTGATCATTGACCCAGTCGATGACCAGATCGAGCGGGACCTGTCGGTGCTGCACCAATACGGACTCAAACTCCGATGGACGGTCGAGACCCATGCCCATGCCGACCACATTACGAGCGCCTCCCTGCTTGCCGAACATGCGGGTGCCAAAACGGCGGCCCCTGCGGCCTGCGGCATCAGCACGGCGGCGGTACAGCTGCACGACGGCAACACGCTGGACTTTGGCACAGAACAGATACGGGCTTTGGCCACGCCGGGCCATACGTCCGGCAGCATGAGTTTTGTCTGGCGCGACCATGTGTTCACCGGCGACACCCTGCTCATCAATGGCTGTGGTCGCACGGACTTTCAGAGCGGCAGCGCCGCGGCTTTGTACGACAGCCTGACGCGCATTCTGTTTTCGCTGCCCGACCACTACACGGTCTGGCCGGGACACGATTACCAGGGCCGCACCCACTCCAGCATTGGTTTTGAGAAGGCCCACAACGTACGCGTTGCCGGGAAGTCCCTGACAGAGTTTGTGGCCACGATGGATGCACTGGATTTGCCCAAACCGGGACGTCTTGATGAGGCGCTACCCGCCAACCTCAGTTCGGGGGTGCGCCACGATGCAGATGGCATCAGGGCCAAGGCAGTGCGCGATGCGATAGGCTATGCCGGCGATGTGACCGTGGCGCTGGCCTACGCATGGTGGCAGTCCGGCGAGGCCGTGCTGGTGGACGTGCGCACCGATGCCGAACGCGAGTGGGTGGGTTTTATTCCGGGCGCTGTGGCGGTCGCGTGGAAGCAATGGCCGGGTATGGCCCTGAATCCGGACTTCGACAACGCGCTGCGCAGCGCCGTTCCAAGGGACAAAAAAGTGGTTTTGCTGTGCCGCAGCGGTGTTCGCTCAGTCGCTGCGGCCAAGCGCGCGACTGAGCTTGGAATGGCAGCCTACAACATCCTGCAAGGATTTGAAGGCGACCCCGACAGCAACGCCCACCGGGGTAACAAAGGCGGCTGGCGGCTGGCGGGCCTGCCCTGGCGTCAGGGCTGAGCCAGCATGAGTTTTCTGGCACTCGACATTGGCAATACGCGGCTTAAATGGGCTTTGTACGAAGCGCCGCGTGCAGACGCCAAACTGCTCAACCATGGTGCTGAATTTCTGGAAAACATCGACAAATTGTCCGAGGGTGTCTGGAAGTCTTTGCCCCAGCCGCGCCACATGCTGGGCTGCGTTGTGGCGGGTGACGCGGTGCGCCGCCGCGTGACCGAGCAAATGGACCGCTGGGACGTTGCACCGCAATGGGTGGTACCCAGCGAGGCAGAAGCAGGACTGCGCAACGGCTATGACTATCCTGCCCGCCTAGGCGCTGACCGCTGGGTGGCCATGATTGGCGCCTACCACCGGATGCTCTCGCAAGGCGAGCCCAAACCGATGGTCGTCGTGATGGTCGGCACCGCAGTCACCGTCGAAGCAGTTGACGACACAGGAAAGTTTTTAGGCGGATTGATATTGCCGGGGCACGGCATCATGCTGCGCGCGCTGGAGTCCGGTACGGCAGGACTGCATGTTCCCACCGGCGACGTCAGACCGTTTCCGACCAATACCAGCGACGCCCTGACAAGCGGCGGAACCTTTGCCATTGCCGGCGCTGTGGAGTGCATGGTGCAGCATGTCCGCGCCCACTGTGGGGTTGAGCCCAAATGCATCATGACCGGGGGCGCCGGCTGGAAGATGGTACCCAGCATGACGCGCCCGTTTGAGCTGGTTGATCACCTCATTTTTGAGGGACTTCTGCAGATGGCGCAACGCCGGTTCAGCTGATCACACGTTTGCCGCGCGTCAGGTCAACGCCCAGTTGCTTGAGCTTGCGGTAGAGGTGTGTGCGCTCCAGCCCGGTCTTCTCAGCCACGCGGGTCATGGAGCCGTTTTCTTTGGCCAGGTGGAATTCAAAATAGGCTTTTTCAAACTCATCGCGCGCTTCGCGCAACGGCTTGTCGAGCATGAAATTCTGATGCGGCTGAAGTCCTGCATCGGCCGGCATATGAATTGTGGATGGGACAAAGTCTTGCAACTCGTCATGCACCACGGTTCGCACCGCGGCTTCCGCCACAGCGGGCTTGCGCAGGTTGCTGCGAACCAGGCCCTGCTCAACCGCCTTCAACAGCTTTTGCATGGTGATCGGCTTTTCCAGAAACGCCAACGCACCGATTTTGGTGGCTTCCACAGCAGTGTCTATCGTGGCATGGCCACTCATCATGATCACCGGCATATTCAACAAGCCACCGCTCGACCATTCTTTGAGCAGGGTCACGCCATCGGTATCGGGCATCCAGATGTCCAGCAACACGAGGTCCGGACGTTCGCGCAAGCGGGCTGCGCGGGCCTGCGCCGCGTTCTCGGCGAGTTCGACCTGATGTCCCTCGTCGTTGAGAATTTCCCAGAGCAGGTCCCTGATACCGTGCTCGTCATCGACTACCAGAATGTTTGCCATTGTTGCCCGCGTTTTCCCTGTGAAACCGTCACCCTGCGATAGCTTGGGTGTTTACTTGTGCAGACAATGATAGCGACACTTGGGCGCCCACAATTTTGCCGTCCAGCACGCGGTTGGCAATATCCACCCGGCTACCGTGCTCGTCCGCGATTTTTTTAACCACTGCCAACCCCAGACCTGTACCCTTGGATTTGGTAGTGACATAGGGCTCAAACGCGCGTTTGAGTATCGGATCTGCAAATCCTGCTCCGTGGTCGAGCACGCTCAGGCGCACGCGGCCGGACGCAGGCTTCCATTGGGTACGAATCAGAATCGGTTCAATAGCCCGCCCTTCCTGGTGCGCCGACTCGGTGGCATCCTGCGCGTTTTGCAGCAGGTTGTGTATCACCTGGCGCAGCTGCTCTGCATCGCCGAGCACCAGCGGACTGCTCTGGTCCAGGGCCAGTTCAATCGGTGCAGTGGCCGATTCGACCTCATACAAATGCATGACATCGGTAATCAGCGCGTTCAAATTCACCGGCTTGAGCTCGGCAGCCGGCAAGCGCGCGTAATCGCGGAACTCGTTGACCAGTCGCTTCATGGCATCGACCTGATCGACAATGGTTTTGACCGATTTGTTGAGTACCGTTTGCTCAGCTGCTTGCAATTTGCCGTCGAGTTTCATGGCCAGGCGCTCGGCCGAGAGCTGAATCGGTGTGAGCGGATTCTTGATTTCATGGGCCAGGCGCCTTGCCACTTCGCCCCAGGCCTGGGCGCGCTGGGCAGACACAATTTCCGAGATATCGTCGAACACCAGCAAGCGGGCATTGCCGGGCAATTCTGCACCACGGGCCACCAGCGTCAGCGCGCGATCAAACGGTGTGTGCAGCGGTGCGTTACTGGCGCCGAGCTCGAACGACTGTTGCCAGTGATCCAGTTCGTGCTCACGCCGGCCTGCCAGAAATTCCACGAATCGCGATTGAACCGATTGGCCGAATGCCTCCAATCCGGGCACCTCCTCGAGCGGCCTGCCTTCGAAACTGGCCAGCGGCGCCTTCAGGATGCGGGTGGCACCAGG
>CAIOLZ010000146.1 GCA_903859265.1 uncultured beta proteobacterium | reverse complement strand
GTGTCGGCCACCATGGTGTCGAACTGCATGCGGACCTTCTCGGTCACGCTCAATTTGGTGTAGCGCCGCTCCCCTTCCCGGCTGAGCTCTTTTTGCAAGGCAAAAACGGACTGGGGGCGTGACAGTGCATCAAGCGACATGCACCATTCCACCACCTCAATCAGGTTGTCCGAGTAAACACCGCGCAGTCGCGCCAACGCAATCGCGATGCGGTCTTTTTCTTGCCTTTGCGGTGCCTCGTTGGGCGGATAGCCCTGCATGCAGGCATAAATGCACGCGCCAATTGCATAAATATCGGTCCACGGCCCCATCGACGAATCCCGGCGGTACATCTCGGGTGCAGCGAAACCAGGGGTGTACATCGGGCGGATAAAGTTGCCTTCCTTGCTCAACACTTCGCGCGCTGCGCCGAAATCGATCAACACCGATTTGTTGTCATCGGTGATGAAAATGTTGGCGGGCTTGATGTCCAGGTGCAGCATCTTGTGCTGGTGCACGATGCGCAATCCGCGCAATATTTCGTCAAACAGCGACCGTATGGTGGACTCCCGAAACACCTTGCTTTGCTTGAGGTCCCGCGCAGTCACGATGAAATCCTGCAAGGCGGCGCCTTCCAGGTAGTTCATGACCATGTAAACGGTTTCGTTTTCGCGGAAAAAGTTCAGCACGCTCACCACCGAGGGGTGGGAGATCTGTGCGAGCGAACGACCCTCTTCAAAAAAACTCTTGAGCCCGAGGCGGTACAGCGACAGTTTCTCGGGCATCACCTGCGGCAGCAATTCGCCCGGTGCACGCGTTGCCAGGGAGGAAGGTAAATATTCTTTGACTGCAACCTGCTGCCCGTCAGGCGCAACTGCAAGGTAAACCAGCCCGAACCCGCCCGCAGCAACTTTGCGCACGATGCGATACCCACCGATCATGGTGTCCGGTGGCAGCGGTGATGGCTTGACCTTTGACATAAATTAGAAGTTATAGCGTGCCAGGGGCGGATAAACGGGTTATTCTCACCGCCGTTCCCTTGACCCGAGAAACCGCAATGCCAGTTTACAGCATGACTGGCTATGCCAGTGCCCAGCACAGCACAGCCAGCAACACCCCGGACACCGAAACACGACACCAGCCCAACAGCCAGTTGGGCATTGAAATCCGTTCTGTCAACAGCCGTTTCCTGGACCTGTCTTTCAGGATGCCGGAGGATTTGCGCCAGTTCGAACCCGTGCTGCGGGAGCTGCTCACCGCCAAGCTCAAGCGCGGCAAGGTTGAAGTTCGCGTGTCGCTCGAAACTGCCAACACCAGCGGCGTCCCCGAACCAACGCCGCGTTTGTTGCAACGCCTCAATGCAGCGCAAGACAATGTGAAGGCATGGCTGCCGCAGGCCAGCCCCTTGAGCGTTGCCGACGTGCTGCGCTTCTCGGCGGCAGAGCAATCCGCGAGCCGTGACTGGAGCGCAGATGTCGCTCCATTGGCCGAGAAAGCGCTCAAAGAACTGATGAGCGCCCGACAGCGCGAGGGCAGCCGCCTTAACGGCATGCTGATCGGCCACGTGGGGCAGTTGCGGACATTGGCCAAACAAGCCGTCCCGCTCGTGCCACAGCTCGTCGCGCAGCAGCGCCAGCGATTTCTGGACCGGTGGCAGGAAGCCATGGCGCTGACCGATGGCGCCACACTGCCAGAGGCGGCACAGGACCGGGCACTGACCGAGGCTACGGCATTCGCCATCCGGATCGATGTGGCGGAAGAAATCACCCGCCTGCAATCACACCTCGACGAAATTGAACGGCTGCTTAAAAAAGGCGGCGAAGTCGGCAAACGGCTGGACTTTTTGATTCAGGAACTGCATCGCGAGGCCAACACGATGGGCTCCAAGTCGTCCGCGCTGGAGCTCACCCACATTTCCGTGGATATGAAAGTCCTGATCGAACAGATGCGGGAGCAGGTTCAGAATCTAGAATAAGGCGACTACAGCCCATTCAAACGGAGCCAATGTCAATGGACTACCCGGGAAACCTTTTTGTTGTCGCAGCACCCAGCGGAGCTGGAAAATCGAGTCTGGTCAAGGCGCTTCTGGAACTTGATTCGCACGTTCAACCCTCTGTATCCCACACCACGCGCGCACCCCGCGGCCAGGAAAAACATGGCCGGGAGTATTTTTTCGTGTCGAGCGCAGAGTTTGACGCCATGGTCGCCGCCGACGCCTTCGTCGAATGGGCCAATGTCCACAGCCACCGCTATGGCACCTCCAAAAAAGCCATCGAGGAACGCATGGCGCAGGGGGCCGACATCATCCTGGAAATTGATTTTCAGGGGGCCATTCAAATCAAGAATATTTTCTCCAATGCGATCTGCATCTTCATTTTGCCGCCGAGTTGGGAAGAGTTGCGCTCACGACTGGAGCGGCGCGGAGAGGACGCCCCCGAAATCATCGACATGCGCATGCGCAATGCCCAGGCCGAGGTGTCCCATGCCGAGAAATTCGACTTCGTTATAATTAATGAGTTGTTTGACCGGGCGCTGTTTGACCTCAAAGCGATCGTTCATTCCCAGAGGCTCAAGTTTTCGGCGCAGCGCCGCGCCCGGGCCGAGACATTCAAGGCCTTGCAGATCCCGTAAATCCCGGCTTTGTACCGTCACCTTCCGTCACGTATTTTTTGGAGAATTTCATGGCCCGTATTACCGTTGAAGATTGCTTGGAAAAGATCCCTAACCGATTCCAGTTGGTGCTGGCGGCAACTTACCGCGCCCGCATGCTCAGCCAGGGCCACACGCCCAAAATCGAAAGCAAAAACAAGCCCGGCGTGACCGCCCTGCGCGAAATTGCGGCCGGTAAAGTCGGCATCGAGATGCTGAAAAAAGTTCCCTTGTAAGTCGTAAAAAATGATAATAAAAAGCACCGTGCGCGGTGCTTTTTTTTCGCCTGCGCTACATTTGACGACATGGGTACACCGCTTCCAAAATTGACTGCCGCCGCGGCTGCCAACGCAGCATCGGCGAGCTTTGCCGGTTTGACGGCCAAGTTGGATTACCTGTCTGCCGCCGACACTGAGAACGTCCGCAAGGCCTACCGGTTTGCGGACGAATCCCATCTGGGCCAATTGCGCAACAGCGGTGAGCCCTACATCACGCATCCGATTTCCGTCGCGGTGCAGTGCGCTGAATGGAAGCTCGATGCCCAAGCGCTGATGGCGGCGCTGCTGCACGATGCCATGGAAGACTGTGGCGTCACCAAAATTGAGTTGATCGAAAAATTTGGATCTCCCGTCGCGGAACTGGTTGATGGCCTGACCAAGCTGGACAAACTTCAGTTCAATACGCGGGAAGAAAATCAGGCAGAGTCGTTTCGCAAAATGCTTTTGGCCATGGCGCGCGATGTCCGCGTGATCCTGATCAAGCTTGCCGATCGCACCCACAATATGCGCACTCTGTCCGATGTCCCCAAGTCGAAATGGGGGCGCATCGCTTCTGAAACTCTGGACATTTATGCGCCGATTGCACACCGGCTCGGCTTGAACCAGACCTACCGCGAGTTGCAGGACTTGTCCTTCAAACATTTGCGACCCTGGCGCTACGCAGTGCTGAGCAAGGCGGTGGCCAGGGCGCGCCACCGCCGCCGGGATCTGATTCAAAAGGTACAAAAGGAAGTCGAGGCCACCTTCGCCGAAGCGGGAATGAAAGTGCGCATCGCGGGGCGTGAAAAATCGCTCTATTCGATCTATAAAAAAATGGCAAGCAAGCACCTCAGCTTTGCGCAGGTGACTGACATCTACGGGCTGCGCGTGCTGGTGCCAACCGTCGTCGACTGCTACACCGCAATGGGCCTCTTGCACCAGTTGTACAAACCGGTTCCGGGCAAGTTCAAGGACCATATCGCGATCGCCAAGCTCAACGGTTACCAGTCCTTGCACACCACGCTGGTGGGACCGGCAGGTATCAACGTCGAGTTTCAAATGCGCACCGAGGCGATGCATCTGGTTGCCGAATCCGGGGTCGCCGCGCACTGGCTGTACAAGGTCAACAACCCGCAAGACGCGGTTGGCGACCGTCTGGGCGCCAAATGGCTTCAATCGCTGCTCGATATCCAGGATGAGACGCGCGACGCCGCCGAATTTTGGGACCACGTCAAAGTCGATTTGTTTCCTGACGCGGTCTATGTGTTCACGCCCAAAAGCCAGATCATGGCGCTGCCCCGGGGCGCCACCGTGGTGGACTTTGCATACGCGATCCATAGCAATGTGGGTGACAGAACCATGGCTGCGCGCATCAACGGCGAACAGGTGCCGCTGCGCACGGAGCTTAAGAATGGCGATGTGGTCGAAGTGGTAACAGCGCCTGTTTCCACACCCAATCCCGCGTGGCTGGGGTTTGTGCGCACCGGCAGGGCGCGGTCCAAAATTCGCCACCATCTGAAGACCATGGCGCATACCGAATCGGGTCAACTGGGGGGTAAATTGTTGGCCCAGGCGCTGCGTTCTGAAGGCATCGAGAGTTTCCCGGAAGATGACCCGAAATACGCTTCCATCTGGGAAAAACTGTTGCGTTTTACAGGCAACAAGACCCGCCAAGATTTGTTGACCGATATCGGACTGGGCAAACGCATCGCCAATATTGTCGCCAAGCGCCTGGTCAACTTGCTGGCCGAAGCCGGTCAAAGGCCGGATGCTCTGCTGCTGACGCGCGAGCGCTTTACCGCGCACGAATCCACATCGCAAGGCGCCATCACGCTCGACGGCAGTGAAAACGCTTCTGTGCAGTTTGCACAATGCTGTCGCCCCATCCCGGGTGATGTGATCGTCGGCTATTTGGGGCGCGGCGAAGGTTTGGTAGTGCACAAACGTGACTGCCAGGTGGCCAAGAAGCTGCAGCACAAAGACAGTGAACGGTTTATCGGAGTGGACTGGTCAGAGGAGCCGGTGCGCCTTTTCGAGACCGGCATCATCGTTACCGTGAGCAGCAGCAAAGGCATGCTGGCCAAGGTTGCTGCAGCCCTGGCATCGGCCGAGGCGGACATTGTGCACATTGACATGGGTCAGGAAGCGGCGCAAGAGGCCAGTGACCTGCGGTTTATCGTGGCCGTACGTGACGCAGCGCACCTGGAAGCCGCGTTGGTCAAGCTGCGCAGAACGCCGCAGGTTATCCGTGCCAAACGCAATGGCAGCGTTGCGTCCTGGGAGGCCTAGTCGGGCTTGGCAGGATAGCTTACGCGCAGCACTTCAATCTCGCCAACGCGATCGGGCATTACAAGTTTCAGAACATCGCCCTCGCGGGCTTTGAGCAAGGTACGCGCAATCGGCGATACCCAACTGACCTCTCCAGCGGCGCTATCGGCCTCATCAATACCTTTGATCGTCACACTGCGCTCCAAACCGGATTCGTCTGCATACGTTACCGTGGCGCCGAAAAATATCTGGGTATTGCCATGATGGACGCCGGGCTCAACCACCACCGCGATTTCAAGCCGCTGCGTTAGAAAACGGATGCGGCGGTCAATTTCGCGCAGACGCTTTTTGCCATACAGGTAGTCGCCGTTCTCGGACCGGTCACCATTGCTTGCGGCCCAATGCACTACGTCAACTATCTTGGGGCGTTCGTTGTCAATGAGGTCCAGCAACTCGTCCCGCAGCGCGGCGTAACCAGCGGGGGTAATGTAGTTTTTACCCCCAGCTGGCAAAGCAGGAAGTTGCGGCACCTCGTCGTCGTCCGACTCCGACTCTTTTGTAAATGCCTTGCTCATCAATCGCGTCTTTCAAAACCTGCACAAGAAAAAGGCCTGCAACTTTACAGTTGCAGGCCTTAACTTTTATGGTGCGGCTGGCAGGAATTGAACCCACGACCCCTTGGTTCGTAGCCAAGTACTCTATCCAACTGAGCTACAGCCGCGAAGCCTTGAATTGTAGCACAGCACTTATGGCGATCCGCTGCCGCCGCCCGAATGAAACGGGTGGTGGGCCCACCAGGACTTGAACCTGGGACCAAAGGATTCCGGTTTGCGCGACTTTCGCCGCTCCCTGGACTATGCCTTCGCCTTAGCTTTCGCCTTAGACGGGCGCCGTCTAGTCTCTACACCTTCAAGATGGTTTGTCGCCATCAAGCTTGGCTCGGCGTAGCCTTATGCGTTGCCGCACGTAGATTCCACCGAATTTGACGCCATTCACACCAGAGGTTTCCCGCCTGGGTGCACAAATTTTATGAGTCCTCTGCTCTAACCAACTGAGCTATAGGCCCGCCG
>CAIOLZ010000145.1 GCA_903859265.1 uncultured beta proteobacterium | reverse complement strand
CGCGCAATACCGCCTCCACACCGGTTGATCCATGCCGGGTCCAGCCCCAAGGCCTCGCAAAACCCCAGACCCTGCGCGGCGAACGCGTCATGCAATTCGACCGCATGCAGTTCCCGCGCAGACACCACGGAGAGCCGTCGCATGACTTCCAATGCGGCCCGCTCGGCCGCCAGCAATGGCATCTCCGGCGCGCATCCGACCGAGGCAGAGGCCAGCCAGCGTGCCTGCGCCACGATGCCAAACTCTGAGCAGGCTTGCCCAGTGGCAAGCAACACAAACGCCGCGCCGTCGGCCCGGGTAGAAACGCCCAGTGTGCTGACCGAAAAATCCCCAATGCCGCCGCTGGGTTCGCGCGCCGCGACCGGCATGCGAGCCACCCGTTGGACTGAGAGCGCACGCGGGTAGGCGTCAACCATGCCCGCTGGCGACGCGTCCGTCGGGATCCGCACCAACTCGGGTGCCACCAGTGCGCGGTGCGTCACGGCGCGCTGGTGGCTTTGCAGGGCATAGGTATCTTGCTGCTCGCGTGTGTAGCCACGCAGATGGGCAAAACGGGCGGCGGCTTCCAGCAAGTCGGGGTCGCGTGCGGGATCGGGCGCAAATGCAGGGCGCTCATACGGCACGGCAACGCCACCGGGACGCAAAGGGCGAACCTGACGGATGGGGGCGCGGCTCCAGGCTTCGACGCCACCCGCTATCACGACCCGCGCCTGTCCCGAGGCCAGTAAACCTGCTGCAAAGGCGATGGCGTCCAGCCCCGAACAGCATTGCGTATCCACGGAAAACGCGGCACAGGCATCCGGCAGACCTGCGGCCAGCGCAATCATGCGCGCCGGGTTACCTCCAGCGCCCAAGGCATTGCCGCAGACGAGCGCATCGATTTGCAGTGGACGCGCCTGCCCAGGCTGCACCACGACGCGCTCCAACAATGCCCGCACCACAGGCGCAGCAATCTCATGCGCCTGCAGATCGCGAAACGCGCCGCCGTGCGGCATCACCGGGCTGCGAGCCCAACTGGCGATCAGCGTATCGGGGTGAGACATAAAGTGTCCGCAGACGGCATCGCCGCCAGAGCCCGCGCAATCGCCTGGTGATCGGTTTTCCCGCTGGCGGTGAGCGGCCAATCGGCGCACCAGAAATAGCGCCGCGGCGCTTTGAAAGCTTCGAGCGTTTTGCGGCAATGTGCCGTCAGTTGCAGCGCCGTCAAAACCAGAGCGGAATCGGCACGCGGGCGCAGGACCGCCACCACTTGCAGACCGCGCAGCGGATCGTCAACGCCGTGCACCGATGCCTGCGCAACGCCGGGCGCCCCCTCGAGCAAAGCCTCAAGTTCCTCGGGAAAGAGGTTTTTGCCCTGGGTCACGATCATGCGGTTTTGTCGCCCTTGCAGGCACAGCCACCCCTGCGGGTCGAAACTGCCCACATCCCGCACCGACAACCAGTCGCCATCGCGCAGAACGCCTGTGCCATCGGAACCCGCCCCCACATAATCGGAAAAGAGCATGGGGCTGCGCACATAAATCAGACCCTGCGGTGCCGGGCGAATGGAGATTTCCACGTTGGCAAATGGCCTGCCAACGGCCTGCTGCGAAACTGGCTGCACGCCCTGCCCGCCGGCAACTTCAGCAGCGTCCATCCACGCGATAAAACTGGTCTCCGAGGCGCCATAAAACTCGACCAGCCGCGCCTGCGGAAACAGCGCCAGCAGATCTGCCGTGCGCTCACGGTTCCAGCGCGCACCGCTGACCATGATCAGCCGCAAAGCTTCGATTGGCGGCATCTTCCTGCGCCGAGCGAGCTCCAGCATGACCAGCAGCTGGCTCGGCACTGCCACCAAACAGGGCGCCAACCCGGCGCGCAAGGTGTCGAGCGCTCGCGCCGCAGAAAATTTTTCCTGCACCACGACACCTGCACCGGTCCAGATTCCCAGCAGCATGCCGAACAAAAACAGCGAATGCGAGTCGCGTCCGGGCGCCAGAATCGTGTCGCCGGCGTGGGGGCCGAACGTTTCCAGACAAATGCGAAAGCTTTCGGTCCACGAGCCGTGATTGCGCCGGTAGCCTTTGGGCGTACCGGTGCTTCCGGAGGTGTAGCCGATGTAGAAAGGACTGTGCTCGCTTAGGGACGCATTACTCTTTTGCGCCTTTGCATTGAGCTGCGCGACGCCTTCGCGGACCGCGGCCTTTAAAGGCGCGGGCCAGTTCG
>CAIOLZ010000144.1 GCA_903859265.1 uncultured beta proteobacterium | reverse complement strand
GTATGTTGTTGATCGCCTGGCGCACCAACACATTCATTCACACATGAGGGAGATTTGACAGATTGGGACGGCATTGACAGGCCCCTTAGATAAAAACACTATCGTGTGCTCCTACCTCGAAGGGGTCTGTACGTCCTACAACATTCAGGGGCGTGCCATTTCCACGCTGATCAGTGCGGCTTCGACAAATACCGCGTGCACTTCGTCGCCGACTTTGAGTTTTTTGATGTCAACATTTTCAGGCACCCGAACCGTTACGGTGCGTTTGGCACCGCGCAGCGTGGCGGTTCCTTGCTTGGCATTGATGGCTTTGATCTCGGCCAGAATTTCGACCGTGCGGCCGGCAGCGGCTGCCGGCATCGCGCCGGTTGCCGCGGTCATGGCTGCAGGCGTCTCGGTATGTTCGCGAATGCCGGACTTGGCCACTTTTTCGAGCTTGGCTGCAACCGCGACGGCGTAACGCACAACCAGTTCGTCACCGACTTGTACCTGATCGAAGTTCTTGACTTCCGGGGGGACATTGACGGTGACCAGGCGGCCTTTGGGACCCTGGAGCGTGGCGATGCGTTCAGCCTTGTCGAGTTCCACAATTTTTGCCCGAATTTGTACATCGGCGCCCGCCAACCTTGCATCCGGGGCTTTTGCGCTGGCCGTAGCAAGGGATGCACTTTGGGGAAAACAGGCCAGGGGTGCTGCCAGCGCGACTGCGCATAACAGCGACGGATTTAATACACGATGCGAGAACAATGGCATGGGACTTCTTTCGTAGTTGGATGGAAAAGCTTCGGTGATCAGTGCCAATTTCAACGATTTCTGGCGTTAATCACCACGCGTACTTTACTGTGATGGGCGCATGGTCCGAGAATTTGACATCCTTGTAGATTTCTGCGGATTGCGCACCCCGGGCCAGGGCTTCGGTGGCCAGGTGGTAGTCGAGCCGCCAGCCGACATTTTTTGCATAGGCTTGCCCGCGGTTGCTCCACCAGGTATAGCACTCGTCGGTGGTTGAGGGATGCAGTTTGCGGTACACGTCCACCAATGCGCCTTCACCCAGCAATCGTGTCATCCAGGCCCGTTCTTCGGGCAGGAAACCGGAATTTTTGCGGTTTCCCTTCCAGTTCTTAAGATCGATTTCCTGGTGTGCGATGTTGATGTCGCCGCAAAGAATGAAGTCGCGTTGGGCCTTGAGCTGGAGCAGGTGGGGGTAAAACTCGTCGAGGAAGCGGAACTTCGCCTGCTGGCGCTCTTCCCCGGATGAGCCGCTGGGAAAATAAGCGCTGATGATCGAATGTTTGCGCGCAGGCGTGTCAAAGCGCAATTCCAAATAGCGCCCTTCCGGATCAAATTCTTCAGACTGGTAGCCCACCAACACATCGCTGGGCTCGTGGCGTGAATACACCGCGACACCCGAGTACCCCTTTTTTTCAGCGAAATGAAAATGGCCTTTGAGTCCTCCCAGAACATCGAATTTCCCGGCCACGTCGGCCTCCTGGGCTTTGACTTCTTGCACGCAAATACAATCCGGCTGGCTCAGATGAAGCCAGGCCTCCAGCCCCTTGCTGGTCGCAGAACGTATGCCATTGAGGTTCAGGCTGCATAACTTAAAAGAGGAATTTCCCATGTTGAATCAGCTTTCATCTCTGGCCGCGTCGGAAGATGCTCTGGCACAGTCGTTCGTGGCGTTTGCACTCGAGTGCGGTGTGCTGCGCTTTGGTGAATTCAAGACCAAGGCGGGGCGCATGAGTCCGTACTTTTTCAACGCCGGGCTGTTCGATGACGGACAGCGGTTGCTGCGTTTGGCCGGATTTTATGCGCAGCGTTTGATCGATTCAGGCATCGAATTCGACATGATTTTCGGCCCTGCCTACAAGGGCATTCCGCTCGGTGCCGCGCTTGCCGTGGAGCTTGCACGCCGTGGGCACAATGTGCCATTTGCCTACAACCGCAAAGAGGCCAAGGACCATGGCGAAGGCGGCACGCTGGTGGGTGCGCCGCTCAAGGGCCGGGTTCTGATCGTGGATGACGTGATGTCCGCCGGGACCGCCGCGCGCGAGTCGATCGCAATTATTGAAGCCGCAGGCGCCAAACCCCACGCGGTCTGTATTGCCCTGGACCGGCAGGAGATGGCAACCGAAAACGGCAAAGACGTGCCCTACAGCGCTGTGCAGTACGTGCGCAAATCGCTGGGTCTGCAGGTCTGTGCCATTGCCAGATTGTCAGATTTGATGCAGTATCTTTCCATGTCCAACTCCCCTGATATGGCGCTAGACCATCAAAGGGTGCTTGCTTATCGCCAGAGATATGGTGTGGATGAAGGGTGAGAATGAAAAAAAATAGTGCGGTTTTCTGCTGGTGTCTGGGGGTCTTTTGCGGTTTCACAGGTACGGTCGCTATGGCCCAATCACAGACCCCTGTGCAAGGCGTTTACACCTGCGAGGATGCCAAAGGGCGCAAGCTAACCTCTGACCGTCCGATTCCCGAATGCGTTGACCGGGAGCAAAAAGTGCTCAACCCGAGTGGCACCGTCAAGGAGCGCGTCGGACCCACGCTGACCGCGCAGGAGCGCGCCGCCAAGGATGAAAAAGACAAGCTCGAACTCGAGGAGCGCAATCGCATCGCGGAGGAACACCGCCGCGACAAAGCGCTAATGGTGCGCTATCCGAACAAAGCCGTTCACGATCAGGAGCGCGCTGAGGCGCTGGCCCAGATCCAGGTGGTCAAGCAGGCCGCGACGAACCGGATTAACGAACTGACAGCCCAGCGCAACAAGCTCAATGACGAAATGGAGTTTTACAAACGGGATCCGAGCAAAGCCCCCGTTTATTTGCGCCGTCAGGTGGAGGACAACGCGCAAAGCGTGGCTGTACAAAAACGCTTTATTGCGGAGCAGGATGACGAAATCAGGCGCGTGAACCAGCGCTTCGATGACGAGCTGGCGCGTCTGCGCCAGCTTTGGCCCACCGTGACTAAGTAATCAGCTTGGCGCGCAGCAGGTCGTTGACCTGCTGCGGATTGGCCTTGCCTTTGCTGGCTTTCATGATTTGCCCCACCAGCGCATTGAACGCCTTGTCCTTGCCGGCGCGGTACTCCTCGACATTTTTGGGATTGGCGGCAATCACGTCATCAATGATTTTCTCGAGCGCACCGGCATCGTTCATCTGGCGCAAGCCTCTGGCCTCAATGATTGCGTCAACGCTGCCATCGGGCGCGTCCCACAGCGCATCGAACACTTGACGCGCGGCGTTATTGGAAACCGTGCCATCACCGATGCGCACGATCAGGTCACCCAGTTTTTGGGCTGAAAGGGGCGATTGCTGGATCGACAAATCCTGTGCGTTAAGGCGGCGCGCCAGCTCTCCCGTGATCCAGTTGCTGGCCAGTTTGGGTTGGCCGCAGACCAGCGTCGTCGCTTCAAAATAAGCCGCCAGCGGCAAACTTTGCGTGAGCTGCGTGGCGTCGTATTCGCTGAGTCCGTAGCTGTTGGCAAAGCGCGCCGCCATGGCGCGTGGCAGCTCTGCCATTCGGCTGCGTACATCGGCAATCCACTCCTGTGAAATGCACAGCGGAGGAAGATCCGGATCCGGAAAATAGCGGTACTCGGCGGCGTCTTCCTTGCTGCGCATGGCGCGTGTTTCGCCGGTGTCCGGATTGAACAGCACGGTGGCCTGCTCAATCGCATGGCCATCCTCGATTTGCTCAATTTGCCAGCGCACCTCAAAGTCGATTGCCTGTTGCATGAACTTGAAGCTGTTGAGGTTTTTGATCTCTCGCCGAGTGCCCAGCGGGCCGCCGGGCTTGCGCACCGAGACGTTGGCGTCGCAGCGGAAAGATCCCTCTTGCATATTGCCGTCGCAAATGCCGATCCAGGTCACGATTTTGTGCAACTCTTTGGCGTACGCCACTGCCTCGGCGCTGGAGCGCATATCGGGTTCGGTCACGATCTCCAGCAAGGGCGTTCCCGCGCGGTTGAGGTCGATACCGCTTTGTCCGATAAAGTCTTCGTGCAAGGATTTTCCAGCGTCTTCTTCCAGATGAGCACGTACCAGCCGCACCGACATTTTCTTTTCCTGAAGGAAAAATTCGATCAAACCGCCTTGGACCACGGGAATTTCAAACTGGCTGATCTGGTAGCCCTTGGGCAGGTCAGGATAGAAGTAATTCTTGCGGGCAAAAATGCTTTTGGGCGCAACATGCGCGCCAATTGCCAGCCCGAACTGGATGGCACGTTCCACCGCGCCCACGTTCATGACCGGCAGGGTGCCAGGCAGTGCCAGATCGACCGCGCAGGCCTGGGTGTTGGGCTCGGCACCAAACGCAGTGGCGGCACGCGAAAAAATTTTCGACTGCGTGGACAACTGCGCATGGGTTTCAAACCCGATGATCACTTCGTAACCGCCCACCAAAGGGGCGTCCGGGCGGTCCAGAAGAATAGGGGTGGTGCTCTCTGCCATGGTCAAAATCCTGAGGGACATACCGTATGGAAGTCGGTCGTCTGCTGGTAGCGGTGCGCCATGCTGAGCAGGCGCGATTCCTGAAAATAGTTGCCAATAAGTTGCAGGCCAATGGGCATGCCCAGGTCGGCGCCAGCGCTGGCGAAGCCAATCGGCAGGCTCATGCCCGGCAGCCCTGCCAGGGACGCCGGCAAGGTGAAAATGTCAGCCAAATAATTGGCCACCGGGTCGTCGGATTTT
>CAIOLZ010000143.1 GCA_903859265.1 uncultured beta proteobacterium | reverse complement strand
TCAGGTAGTTAGATAAAAGCTTTCCGTACTTAACGAACTTTTCAAAACATCCCAAATGAACTAGAATTCCGATCGAACACGCACGATTTTTTGTTGGGTGCGTAATTAAGGAGGCTTCATGCTTACTTGGGAAGATGCGAATGCATCTATGTATTTGCCGTTGTCTCACTATCAAGTCATTCGCCGCAATTGCGCAGTGGTCCCTTTTGACCCCAGCAAGACGGCTCCCGGAGTGGTGATGCGGGCCCTTGGCTTGATGCTTGGTGCAAAGCGGAATCTGGCGAGCCCAAATTCCGTGGCGCAGTGCCTGCAAGGGGGGAGGCAAATCAAGCCCCAAACGAGCAAACTAAACGGCTTTTTCTCCGCTGCCAAAACCAACCTGCGTAACGCGCCCTGAAGCACACCTTTTCCGAATACACGCATGAACACTTTTACCCTCACCTCACCGTTTGCCCCCGAATCCATCCAGCCGCGCCATGACGCCAACGCGAGCCCTTACGCTACTGCCGCGCAGACTGCTGCCGTGCTGCGCTCTGGCGCGCAGTACCGCCGCGAGCGCATGGAGGCTGCCGACATGATCACCACCGACGAAGCCGCCACGCTGGCTGGCACCACGCGGGTGACTATTAACGCCTGGATCAAGGCGGGCCGCTGCATTGGCGTTGCGCATTTGCGCCGTGGCTTCAAGCTGCCGCGCTGGCAGTTTGAGCCCGCCATCTGGCCCGCGCTGCAGCACGTGGCTAAGCAGCTCGGCACGCCCGATGGCTGGCAGTTGCTGTCGTTTCTGGAGTCCCCCGCCACAGCGCTGGACGGCCAGACACCCCGCGCTGCACTGGAGCAGGGCACACCGCTGGATCGCATCGTGGCATTGGCAACGGCTGAGGCGCATTGACCTCATTCCATGAATTTCAAAACACCTCCACTACTGGGCCACACACCGCCGATTCTTGAAGTTCCCGCCCACCAGCTTTGGCACCGGGTGCAACGCAAAGCCGCTCGCAAGGACAGCGTGCGGCACAAGGGCTATGTGCTGGCACCTCCCGGCGGCCTGGCCGGGCGCTTTGATTTAGCCGACGAAGCAACAGCCTATTTGGCCGACAGCCCGGAGACTGCGCTGTACGAAAGCCTGTTTCGCCGCGAAGTGCGCAGCTGCCACATCAATCGTATTGAGCAACGTGCACTATTCATTTTTGAAACCCAGGCACCGTTGCGGCTTGCGGATTTGCGCGGCCTGGAGGCACATTACCCGGTGCTTCAGTCCATGCGATACGAAACGAGCCAGGCGTTTGCAGCGGCCTGCAGGCAGCAAGGTCTGCACGGCGTGTTGTACGCATCGGCACAGCACCCAAGCCACAGCTGCGTGTGCTTGTTTGGCGCTGGAATTGATCGCACTAAGAAGGTGGCTGCTATCGATCTTGTGCAGGCCGGCACCGGGCTCTGGCACAAAGCGGTAGTGTCGGCCGCTCGCGGTTCGCAAGTGCCTGTATTGCGCGAATGAGAACATTCACGCTGCCCATACGCAGATGCTAGACGAGCGGTGAGTTTGTAGCTAAAGTAAGGAATCCTTACTTTAGCCAAACACCATGCTTGCCAAAATTACTTCCAAAAACCAACTCACGCTGCCTAAAAGCGTGACACAGGCCGTGGGTGCCACGGAATATTTTGACGTGGAAGCCCGGGCGGGGCAGATCATCCTTACGCCGGTGCGCATACAGCGCGGCGACGCGGTGCGTGCCAAATTGGCGGAGCTGGATTTGAACGAGGCCGACATCGCCGATGCCGTAGCTTGGGCACGAGTGCCGCAGGCCGCGCCGGCTTTGATAGCTGAGCCGGTGGGGTCGTATGTTGTTGCATCTAAAAAGCCAAGGAAGACGGCGGTCGCAAAATCTCGGCCCAAAGCATGACAGCTGCGTTGCGCGTGGTGTTGAATACCAATGTGGTGTTGTTCGGGCTGGTTTTTGGTGGCGGTTTGGCGGGGCGTGTGCGCCGTGCATGGCAAGCCGGTGCGATTCAACCCTTGGCCAGTACAGCCACCGTGCAAGAGCTGGTGCGCGTGTTGGCATACCCGAAGTTCCAGCTTTCCAGTGACGAGCAACAAGAGCTGCTGGCCGACTATGTGCC
>CAIOLZ010000142.1 GCA_903859265.1 uncultured beta proteobacterium | reverse complement strand
GGTGGTATTTCCATCCACGGTTTCGCGCCCTCGGGGACTTCTCCCCGGCGATCGGTGGCAATCGGGTCGAACAGTTTCGCAAGCAGTTCGGGACGTAATTCGCGCATGCGGTTATAGATCGACTCGGCACTCACCAGCAGGGATTGACCGCCTTCCTTTGCTTCGCGGATGCACAGCAGTGCGACCACATCCGCGCTGTCGGTGTGGAAGGTTTGGCGCTCGGCAGTCTGGTAAATCCGGGTGTTCGGATCGCGCGATGAAGCGCCGGTGTCGCGCACATGCCCGAGGATGTGGCCGGCTGCGTTCTGCGACCGGGCGCTGCCGAGATGCGCACCGATGCCGCAGAAAACGGTAGCGGCAAATTGCAGGCTGTAGTGCGCGATGGGCAAGCCCCGCAGCACTTCAATCCCGTTGCCGTGTAGGATCTTCTGGCGCAGCTTGAGCAGACGGCTGGCAAATGTGGACAAAGGGAAATCAGCCGCGCTGATTTCACCGATATCACGGCCCAGCGCCAGGTAGTGCCGCGCCGCTTTTTCCAGATCGGCAACGTCCTCGTCCGTGAGGCGGTAGAGCCACGCGGTTTCGTCCTTGGCCATGTCGGGACCGAGCCAGGCTGCGGGGCTGGTAATACGTTCGGGCAGAAGGGACAGGTGCATCCGCCAATTATCCGACCGCTGCTCACATTGGGTCACGATTTCCCGCTTGCCCCGTCAGGCCAAGGTTGACTTTGCCCAAGTCAAGCAAAAAATCCTGCAAAACTTGCAGGGCCGCATCGAGGCTATGGAAGCCGTGCGGCCGCAGCATTAAAACGTTGGGGTCAACCGGTCTAAAAACGCGTCGTCAAACGGGTCAGCCATGGTGGTGAAAGATCAACCAGAGATGCTTCAAGCTGTTTGTCCAATCCGGTCAGAATCAGTGCGGACAACGCAATCATGACGCCGCCCAACATCAGCTTGCCGGTTTTTCCCGCTTGCATTAGCCTGCCGCGCATTTTGGCCATTGCACCCCGACTGACGTACGCCAGCACCACTACCGGGAGTGCTGCTCCCATACCAAACAGACCCATGAGCATTGCAACCTGCGGCAAGTGGGTGCCTTGGCTCGCAATAACGACCGCGGCACCCAGAGTAGGTCCAACGCAGGGGCTCCACACCACACCCAACACGAGCCCCGTGATGAACTGCCCCCACAGGCCATCCATTTGAATGCGCGAGAGCATGTTGTTGGCCGCGTCACCCACACCGGACGTGGCCGCCGCGAAGCGCCGCTGCAAGCTCCCCGACACCAGTAAAAGCCCGATCAGTCCGAGCGCCATGGCACCAAAGTTTCGAAAGTTCGAGGTGTCCCAATCCAGGTTGGCACCGGCCCACGCCAAACCCGTCCCCACAATGGCGTAGGACAGCGCCAGTCCTGCAGCAAGGGCCAATGGAGCGCGGGCGTGGGCGTGTGTAGCACAGCCCAGCAAGATGGGGATGATGGGCAGCACACAAGGGGAGAGGGTTGACAGCAAACCCGCCAGAAATCCCAGGCCGTAGGAGGCGGGACCAAAATCCATGGATTAGTTGACCGTCTTTTTGAACAGACTCTCCAGACCGGCGCTGGTGGTGTCACCTACCGAGCGGGCCACTTCCAGGGCACCCTTGTAAGCAACCAGTGTGCTTTGCGAGGTCACCTTGAATTTGCGCAGTGTTGGCTTTTGCGAGTCAAAGTCGATTGTCATCAGCGTTACGTCTTTGTAGGCCGGTTGCATCATGAGTGAGTCCACGATCGGTTTTTGTTGTTTGCAGGTCGGGCACCAAGGAGCACTGATGTCGAGAACGACCGGTTTACCCTCCGCGGTGAGTTTGTCGAATTCCTGTTGGTCAAAGGGCTTGATCTCACCGGCCATGGACAGGGTGAAAAGCGATGACATCGCCAGCAGGGCAGCAATTTTGGAGAATTTCATTGGTGTATTTTCCGGGGAGTTGAGTTAAAGCAATTTGTCGGCGCCCGGCATTATTTCTTACAGGTTCGGGATGAAAAGACCTTCCTGCAGAAGCCACTGGTAGGCGTCGTTGGCATAAATGGAACGGGGCGCGAGCCGGGTGCGCATCAGCCACAAGCGCCTGCGGGCAGCGCGCGCGATCTGGGGCAAGGCCATTACCTTTTTTTCCAGGAGTAGCCGCTCTGCCAATATGTGCGACACATAGGCGATACCTTGGTCCCGCGCACATGCGTCGAGCAGCAACCGGCTATCGTCCATCGTGGCAGCGCGCCTGGGGGTTAGCTTTTTGATCGCCGCCTCCGACAGCCTGCCGCCCCACTCGGGCTCACTTTCCAGAAACAGTAGCGGTGCCGCTTTGAGCACCGCGGGGTAGGCAAGTTTTTCAAGCTTGCGATGCAACTGCGGTCCGCAGATTGCAACCGAGTAATCCTCCAGCAGGGCGGAGCACTCAACATCCGCCGTATGGATCGGACGCCGGGAAATGACCAGATCTACGTCGATGCGGTCAATCTCCCGCACCTCACGCTGTGTGATCACCCAGACCTCGGTTTTGGGCAGCAGCAAGCGCAGCTTCTCCAGCCGCGGTATCAGCCAGCCTTGCGCAAAGTCGGCCGGACAGGCAATCAGCATGGAATCTTTGTTCTTGTAGGGTTCGATGCGGTCGAGCCCGGCGGAGAGTCGCGAGAGCATTTCACGCACCGTTTCATGCAGCAGTTCTCCGGCAGCCGTCAGGGCAACCCCTTTGCCTTGTCGAAAGAACACGCTTTGCCCTAATAGCTCTTCCAGCTTCAGAATTTGTTGGCTTACTGCCGATTGCGTCAACGAAAGCTCGTCGGCAGCCTTTGAAAAACTACCCAGCCTGGCTGCGGCATCGAAGGTCACCAGACTCTTGAAAGGAGGTATTGCAGCGGTCATGGTATTAATTAATTTAATAACAAGTGCAGCATAGCTAATTGCGTCGAGTGCGTAAAGCTCGGATGATGCGCTGCATTACCAAGGAGATGAATGTGGGTCAAATCGTTGAAGCGCCAAGAGGCGATAGCGCCATTACGCGCACCAGCAAGCTCGGCTACGAGCGCGAAAATACGTTCGCCGGAGTGCTCTCGTTCATGCGCCGACAGTACACCAAAGACATCGCCGGTGCCGACGTCGTCGTGTCCGGCATTCCAGTGGACCTGGCTACGACCAACCGCACCGGCGCACGCATGGGACCCAACGCCATTCGGGCCGCATCCACACAACTCAATGAGCCAGTGTTCCCGCGCGGGTTTGGGCCCTGTGACCGGCTCTCCATCATCGACTACGGTGATTGCTGGCTCGATACCCATCGTCCCTCGACCATCTTCGATTCGATCGTAGCCCACGCACGCCATATCCTCGCATCCGGTGCGCGCATGCTGACTTTGGGCGGTGACCATTACATCAGCTACCCGCTGCTCAAGGCCCATGCAGAACGCTTCGGTGCACCGCTGTCGCTCATTCACTTTGATGCGCATTGCGATACCTGGGCCGATGACTCACCGGATTCCCTGAACCACGGAACCATGTTCTACAAGGCCATCCAAGACGGACTGATTGACCCTGCAAGCTCAGTTCAGATCGGTATTCGCACCTTCAACGAGGACTTCATGGGAGTGCATATCCTGGGCGCAGATACGGTGCATGAGATTGGCGTTCGGGCCACCGCTGAAAAAATCAAATCGATTATTGGCACGCGTAATGCTTACCTGACATTCGACATCGATTGTCTCGATCCTGCCTTTGCGCCGGGCACCGGAACACCCGTACCCGGCGGACTGAGTTCAGCCCAGGCGCTGGCGATTTTGCGCGGGCTCGGAGGAATCAATCTGGTGGGGATGGATGTCGTGGAAGTGGCGCCCGCTTACGACCAGAGTGAAATTACGGCGCTCAGCGCCGCACACATTGCCGCTGAAATTTTGTGCCTCATCGCAGACCTGAAAACGCAATCTCCCCGCGCTTAAAACTCTTTCTATATCCATCCTGAAAGCCATCCCTATGAAAGTTCACTACCTATCCCAATGCATTCGTGCCATGACGGCTGCCGTACTGGGCATTGGCGCGCTGGTCGCGGGCAATTGGGCCCACGCGCAGACAGAAAAAGTTCTCAATGTTTACAACTGGGCCGAATATATCGGCGACAACACCGTCAAAGAATTTGAAGCGGAGACCGGCATCAAGGTGATTTACGACAACTTTGACTCCAATGAAACGCTATTGGCAAAGATGATCGCTGGCAAGACGGGATACGACATCATTATTCCGTCGTCAGACTTCGGGCGCATCATGGTCGAAGGTGGTGTCGTGCAGAAGATTGACAGATCCAAGTTGACCAACTGGAACAACCTTGACCCTCAGGTACTCAAACTGATGTCCAAGCTGGACCCGGGCAACCAGTACATGGTGCCCTGGCTGGGAAGCACCGTCGCCGTGGGTTACAACGTGGAGAAAGTGAAAGCCGCATTAGGCGCGGAACCGATTCCGGCAAATCCGTTCGAGCTGGTCTTCAACCCCAAATACACCAGCAAGCTCAAGAAATGCGGCATCTCGATGCTCGACAGCGCAAGCGACGTGTTTCCCTCGGCTTTGATGTACATCGGACGCAAAGCCTACAGCAACACGCCAGCCGACTACACCGAAGCCTTCAACATGCTGCAACAGGTGCGCCAGGACATAGCGCTGTTCAGCTACAACGGCTACATCTCGGATATTGCTTCGGGAAACATTTGCGTGGCCCTGGGCTATGGCGGCGACTTCAACAACGCCAACCGCCAGGCCAAGGCCCATGGCAAAGGGGTGATCATCGAAGCGCCGCTGCCCCCCAATGGCGTGCAGTTCGGGTTTGAGTCGATGATGATTCCCGTGGATGCGCCGCATCCCGAAAACGCACTGCTGTGGATCAACTTCATCCTCAAAGCGAAGGTGCAGGCTGAAATCACCAACAAAGTGATGTTCACCAGCCCGAATCTGGCGGCACGGCAGTTCATCACAGCCGATGTGCTGGCCAACCAGATTGCTTTCCCACCAGGGGACTACATCGCGACCAAAGCCCAGTTCTATGAGTTGCGGCGCAATGACATTCGCCGGATCATCACGCGGTTTTTCACCAAATTCAAGACCGGGCTGTAAACGGATTGGCGGGCCGCAACGGAATTTCTCAGACAGCGTACTGGGCGATTCCGTTACCAAACGACCAATTCTCACGCGTCGTTTCGCTCAGGTTGATGATCACATCGCTGGCCGTAAAGCTTGAGGTTGCGGCTACCTGCTGTGAAATTTGCGCGTACAGCGCCTTCTTCGCTTCCAGGCTGCGCCCCGCGGACAGAAATATCTGCACCATGACGACCTTGGTGGTGTGTTGAACGCCCAAAAATTCCGGGGTACAGATCAGTTCATCCCTTGCGTGGCGCTGGACCAGATGGAATTTATCGGCCAATGGCACCGAGCAGTGGGCAACGAGCGCCTGGTGCACGGATTCTGAGACCGCTTCTATGTCCTGGGCAGAAGTGGATTGGGGAACGCTGATGCGAACAAGTGGCATGGGAGAGTCCTTTCAATGCGCGCGAAATACCGCACAGCCGCACTGTGCATGGACAACGCTTTACTGGAAACCGCACCCGGACCAAAATGGCTTTGCAAAAACTGCACAAGCAAATGATGGATCAACTCACGCTCGATGACTTTGCCCTCTTTGTCCTGATTGCCGCACATCAGAACCTGTCAGCCGTGGCCAGGGAGCGCGATGTGCCGCCCAGCCAGGTGTCCAGAGCGCTGGCGCGTATTGAATCCCGGTGTGGAGTTCAACTCGTGCATCGCACGACCCACGGCCTGTCACTCACGGACGATGGGGAAACGTTTTTGGAGACCGCACACCGGATGGTCCAGGAGCAATCCGGTCTGCAGTCGCAATTGGCAGGCCGTCGCGGCGAGGCCTCGGGGCTGGTCCGTATTGGAATCAGCCAACTGTTTGCGGAGCACGTGGTGCTGCCCCAAGTGCCCCTGCTGTTACGTCGTCACCCACTGGTGCGGCTGGAGATTCGCATTAACGACCGGATTGTCGATATGGCTTCCGAAGCGGTGGACGTTGTGGTGCGCGGCGGCGTGCCGGCCGCGGACACGCTGATTGCCAGGCCGCTGGGCAGTCACGGTCGCGCGCTGTATGCCAGCGCCGACTATCTGAAGGCCAGAGGCGTGCCGGAGCACCCGGATGATCTGAGTAAGCACACCTTGATCGCCAATTTGGGGATTGTTTCGCACAACCGCTGGACGTTTCAAGTGGCCGGCAAAGAGCAGACCAACGCGATTACCGGGGACGTTCGCGTCAACAGCAGTGCCTCCGTGGTGTCGCTCGCATTGGCTGGCGCCGGGGTTGCACGATTGAACGACGTCATCGGCGCAGCGCTGGTGTCACAGGGGCGGCTGACACCGGTGCTGGCAGAATTTACGGTGACCGGTAACTACCCGGTTTATGCGGCGGTTCTGTCGCAGCGCCACCGGGCACCGAAGATACGTGCAACCCTTGCCTTCCTGCAGGACTGCTTCGTTGGTTTTCGGTAGCAGCCGCAGGTCCGGTGCAACAATGGGCAGCCAAGTGCACGATAGCAAGGTCTAGCGAGGAGCAGCAATGGGCAAGGGACGGATAGAGGCTTTCAGCGACGGCGTTATCGCCATCATCATCACGATCATGGTGCTCGAGATGAAAGTGCCGCAAGGCGAGTCATTCGATGCCCTTGCGCCCCTGATTCCAGTGTTTCTGAGTTATGTGGTGAGCTTTGTTTACGTAGGTATTTACTGGAATAACCACCATCACCTGCTGCACGCCTGCACGCAGGTCTCCGGCAAGGTGCTGTGGGCCAATTTGCACCTGCTATTTTGGCTGTCGCTCTTTCCCTTTGTCACCGGATGGATGGGAGAAAACCACTTTGCCACGACGCCGACTGCGCTCTACGGAGCAGTGCTGCTCCTGGCGGCGTGCGCTTACTGGATACTGCAACAGGCGATCATTGCAGAGCAGGGTGCAAGCTCGAAGCTGCGGGAGGCGCTGGGTAAAGACTGGAAGGGAAAACTCTCGCCTTTGATTTACCTGCTCGCCATTGCGACCACTTTCTGGAGCGCTTATCTGGCCCAGATTGCCTACGTCGCCGTCGCGCTGATGTGGCTTGTGCCCGATCGCAGAATTGAGCGCAAATTGCTTTAGGTTCAGGGGCAGGCCCGCCGGTGCAAAAACATTCTCGTATGGTCGTGCGAAGGCTTCTTGCAGGGTCGAAGGCAGTGTAAACGGCGCCTGAAAAAGCGTACGATCGCCCCTACCCAGACCGTCAAACCGGCGACCTGTGTTTCAAGGGATATTGCATATGAAATTGCGGCATCGGATTTTGCTCATCATTGCTGCTGCCCTCAGCGCAATTATTCTTACCAGCGCATTCGGCCTCTATGAGCTGCGAAAAAATCTTTATGACAG
>CAIOLZ010000141.1 GCA_903859265.1 uncultured beta proteobacterium | reverse complement strand
GTGGAGTTCCGCGTGCAGGTGCCAGGCCGTGGGGTCCGGCGCATTGGGGCCGCTCAAGGTGCTGCTGTCGTTTGTGTCAAGGTGCAACAGGTCGCTGGCCCTGATGCGTGAGAAATGGCTGCCTACCGGGTTGAGCAGAAACCGCGACCCATCGGCCGACGTTGCCACGCTGAAATGGTTGGCAATGCCTTCGTGCAGCCCCAGGCGCGCCGCCCAGCGAAAGGCCGCTGCCAGGTCGATGCGGAGTTGTTCAACGGCAGTGGCGGATGTTGCAGGCTGTGGTGTTTTCATGGCCCGCATGCTAGCCCTCCAGGCACGTCGGTTCGCGAGCCGCAACGACCGGTTGTTGACACAAAGCGACGTTGATCAGCGGTCACACTTACCCGCGCTCTGGCTCGGCGAAGTGCGCCGCTCAGACGCTTTCAAGTTTGAGCAGTGCCGCTTTGCGTGCAATGCCGCCTGCGTAACCAGTGAGCGCGCCATTGCTTCCCACAATGCGATGGCAGGGAACAACGATGCTCACAGGATTGCGTCCCACCGCGGCGCCCACTGCGCGCACCGCTGCCGGCTTGCCAATGGTGCTGGCGAGTTGGCCATAGGACAGCGTTTTCTCCGCAGGAACGGCCAGCAGGGCTGCCCAGACCGATTGTTGAAATGGAGTACCCGATTGAAGGTCCAGGGGCAGGTCAAAAGACTTGCTTTGCCCCGCGAAATAGCGTTCGAGTTGTGCGCGCGCTCGCAGCAGCACGGGGTGGGCATCGTCGATGGGCCATAGGCTGAGGTCGGGCTGGTGCTTTTGTCCGTCAAACCAGATGCCGCACACATTGCCGCCGCGCGCGGCCAGCGTCATGGGCCCCAGAGGGCTTTGGTAGCTGCAACGCGCAAGAGCGCCGTGCTGGTTCTTGGGGAGTTCGGTTGTGTTCATGGTGTGGGGCCCTGGTTTGGAAATGGTTGGCGATCAACCGGCGACAGGACTGAGCATGTGCCAGGCACGAATGACGGCGTAGCTGCGCCAGGGTCGCCAATGTGCGCTTGCCAGCTCCGCCTGGCGGGCAGGCGAATTTGTGCCGCGGACTCCCAACGCGGATTGCAGCGCCACGTCGCCCGCGACAAAGGCGTCAGGCCAGCGCAGTGCACGCATGGCAATGTAGTGCGCGGTCCAGGGGCCTATGCCGGTGATGGACTGCAGAGCAGCCAGCGTACTTTCGACATTGCCGCCGGGCCGGAGTTGAACGCGATCGTCCGCCACGGCGCGGGCAAGGCCCAGAATTGCCTGTTGGCGCTGGCGCACGATGCCCAGTTCACCCAATGATTCGGCGCTGGCACGTGCCAGCACGTGAGCCCCTGGGAAAAGCCGGTTCAAACCCTCAAATGGCGTGGTGATGGTCGCGCCAAAGCGCTGCACCAGACGTTCAGCCATGGTTCGCGCAGCCGCTACCGTGACCTGCTGACCAAGGATGGCACGCACTGCGAGTTCGAATCCATCAACGGTGCCGGGCACGCGCAGCCCGTCGCAGCCGGGGAACTGCGAACCGATGCACGCGTTGATGGGCTGCGGGTCGGCATCCAGGTCCAACAGTGCCCGCACTCTGGCAAGCACATCGGGCAGGGCG
>CAIOLZ010000140.1 GCA_903859265.1 uncultured beta proteobacterium | reverse complement strand
GGCCAGTACAGTGACTTTCATGCCAAGCTCGTTCGCTTGGACGATGAGATTGCACGCTACTCTGAGGCTCTGCCGCTTGCCACCCAGCGCGCGCAGGACTACAAGGCACTGTCCGAGAACCGGGATGTCTCCATCCACGCCTGGCAAGAAAAAGAACAGGCCCGCATCGATCTGCAAGGCCAGTTGTCGGATGCGACCGACCAGCGCAAGGCGCTCATCGCCCAGACCATCAAGGAGGCCAACGATGCCTACACCGATGCGTCCAAGACGTTGCAGGCCAGTGTGCAGGATGCCCGCAAATCAGGGGAACATAGCAAGCTCTTGAAACTCACGGCGCCCGTGGACGGTACCGTTCAGCAGTTGACGGTACACACGGTGGGCGGCGTGGTCCCTGCCGCGCAGCCACTCATGATGATCGTGCCCAAGGAGTCCCGGTTGGAAGTGGAGGCAATGATGGAGAACAAGGACATCGGCTTTGTGCAAGAGGGCCAAAGGGCTGAGGTCAAGATTGCTGCCTTCGACTACACCCGCTATGGCACCGTGGCGGCAACGGTGAGCCATGTCTCTCGAGACGCGATTGAACAAACAGGGCAAGACGTTGCCAAAAGCAGCAGCAACGATGCCGCCAGCTCAGACAAACGCGGCTTGCTCTACAGCGTCAAAGTGGCGCTGGACCAATCGACAATGGTGGTCGATGCCAAGACGGTGGCGCTTACTGCCGGCATGAGCGTCGATGTGGAGATCAAGACCGGTGAGCGGCGCATCATCCAGTATTTGCTCTCACCGTTGATCCAGCACCAGCGAGAGGCGCTGCATGAACGCTAAGTTCAAAAACCTCGCGGTCTGCGCCGCAACACTAGCCCTGACGGCCAGTGGCAATGCTTTGGCCTGGATGGATGACCCCCTGAACACCCGCCCGCCGGTATTGGATCTGGGTGCTGCAAGCTTGCCGGGTGATACACAGGCCGCACCCTGTGGGCCGGGTCAAGACTTCCATGCAGCAACGCCCCCCAACGGAGAGCAGGCACTGACATTGGCAACGGCAGTAGACCTGGCGCTGTGCAACAACCCGCGCATTGCGTCCACCTGGGCCGCCATCAAAATCCAAGCGGGCGCCCTGGGTGAAGCCCAAGCCCAATACCTGCCGACCATAAATTTTGGTATTGGCCACAGCGTTGACAAGACTCGGTACCCTGGAACCAGCATTGATGCGACGGACACTGAGAGCGACACCAACAACGCCGCGCTGAATTGGCGTCTATTTGATTTCGGCGGGCGCAGCGCCTCAGAGGCTGCGGCGAATGCTTCGTTGCAATCGGCACTTGCCGGCCACGATGCCAATTTGCAGAAGTCCCTGGGCTCAGTGATTTCAGCTTACTTTGATGCGCAGTCGGCGCAGGCAACTTTGAACGCCCGATTGAGCCAGGAGGAGCTGGCCCGGTTGACGGTGCAAGCCGCAACGCGCAAGGAAGCCCGCGGAGCAGGATCCCAAAGCGACACCTTGCAGGCGGCCACCGCCCTGGCAAAAGCGACTTTGGAGCGAAGCCGCTCCAGCGGTGCGTTTAACAAGGCGCTGGCAGCGCTGGCGTATGCGATCGGTTTACCCTCGGGGGTGCCCCTTCACTTGGCAGACGATGCACCTGATTTACCGAAAGTGACTGACGCCTCTGGTGCGCCTGACTCGGCTGGTTCGTCTGCTGCGAATATGCTGCTTCAGGCTGATTTGGCGCAATGGTTAAAACAGGTACAAGCGCATCATCCTGCCATCAAGGCGGCAAAGTTTCAGGTGGACGCGGCTGAGCAAAAGGTCAAGGTGGCCCAATCGGATGGGCGGCCCACAGTGGATTTCGGTGTTAGCTATTTTGAGAACGGCAGGCCCAACCAGGCCTTGAGTCCCAGCACCCAGGAGACGCTCTCGAGCGTCACCCTCAACATTCCGGTTTTCAGTGGTTTTAGCAACACCTACAAAGTGCGCGGTGCGCAGGCCCAAGTCGAGCAGGCGCAAGCGCAGTTGCACGACGTTGAGCAACAAACGCTCTCCGACGCGTTGCAAGCCCACGCCGATGCCAGTGCCGCACTAGACAACCTCGCAGCATCGGTTGATTTGCTGAGCGCGGCGCAAGCGGCTCTTGAGAGTCTGCTCCGCAAATTTGAGCGGGGCGCTGCCGATATTCTGGAATTGCTCAGCACCCAGTCGGCACTGGCGGACGCGCAGCTTGAGCGGGTTCGGGTTTTGGCGGACTGGCGCTCGGCGAGGTTGCGCTTGCTTGC
>CAIOLZ010000139.1 GCA_903859265.1 uncultured beta proteobacterium | reverse complement strand
TTCAGCAAAGTGCAGAGGTGCCTGGGTATTCTTGGGTGGGGTGGGTGGGTTCTTGCCTAAGGGGAATGCACTGGAGGTTACCCCTTGTGACTGCACTTCCAGGAAAGTGTGAAGTAGGAATTGTCAGACAAGGGCGCCGTCAAATCACCGTAGCGCTGAACAATACGGCCCACCTCGGCGTCCGGCACCAGCGCTTGCATGCCGGCGGGCGGGGCGACCGTCTGCCCCGCGGCGTCCTTGACCCCAATGTCATTGAGCACCACGAAGTTGTTGGCGTCTTTGGACACCACCTTGCCGCTTGCCAAGTCAACCTGCAGATCGATGCGGGTCACCAACCGCCCGTAGAAACCGGTCTGGGTCACCAACTTCCCGTCCGGTCGTGTGCAAACATATTCCTGATGGGTATGGCCACTGACGACAACATCCACCGATGCGTCAAATCGGTCTGCCAACTCAACGATGGGACCACTGAAATCGGGGCATGTCTTGTCCTGCACAGTTCGCGCCGATGTTTGTCCACCCTGATGAATCAACACCACAATCACTGTCGCACCCTGTTTTTTGAGCATCGGCGCCAACCGGTTAACGGTCGCAACTTCGCTGTCAAACTGCAGGCCACGCACACCTGCAGGGATCACCACCGAAGGTGTGGCGCGCAGCGTCAGCCCGATCATCCCGACCTTGACACCACCCAAATCGCGCAGCGCGGTGGCGGGCAATAAAGTACCACCGGTGCGTGTGTCGATGACGTTGGCGGCGAGGTACTGGAACTTGGCGCCGGAAAATATTCCGTTGTTCATGCAAGTATCTTTTCCAACGATGCCCGTCGAACCATCTGCGGATTTCGGATAACAACCGCCCTTTTGCAGGCGCATCAATTCGTCCCGCCCTTTGTCAAATTCATGGTTCCCCACACTGGAGAAATCAAGGCCGATCTGGTTCATAACGTCAATCGTCGGTTCGTCGTGGAACAACCCTGAGGCCAAAGGCGTAGCACCCACCAAATCGCCCGCCCCGACTACCAGCGTGCGCTCCGGGTTCTGACTCTTGAGCGTGCGCACCAGTGTCGATAGATAGGCTGCGCCACCTGCAGATACCCGCGTGCCGCCTGGATGGCCAGGATCTGGCACCAACACGCTCCCCGTCGGCGGAGCAATATTGCCGTGGAAATCATTGATGGCGATCAGCGAGACGGGCACCACCTGTGCCTGTACGGGCGCTCCGAGACAGAACATGGCGAACGCCATAGCAAGGGCTGTGAGGGACACAGCGCCAGCCCATACAGCTTTGCGCTCGGGACGCAGCCCCGGAACACGCGGCGCAATGCAAGTCACGTCGCCCTGCGGCATGGTTTTGTGCAGATTTAATTGGGTCATCGGATGCTCACCGGCGGTGGTAGGTTGATGGAATATAGTGCGCCACGACGGCGTTTTTGAGGCGCTCTAACCTCCTATTCTTGAACTGTATGAAATTAGCCACCTGGAATGTGAATTCGCTCAGTGTCCGACTGCCGCAGGTTCTGGAATGGTTGAAGACCAACCCCGTTGATGTCCTGGTGATGCAGGAGATCAAGATGACAGACGACAAGTTTCCGGCCGACATTTTCAGGTCTGCCGGCTATTGCGCCGAGTGGTTTGGTCAAAAGACCTATAACGGCGTCGCTTTGCTCTCGCGCACGCAAGCGAGCGATGTGGTTAAGAACATTCCGGGGTTTGACGACGATATGGCCCGCGTCATCACCGCCACGGTCAACGATGTGCGTGTGGTTGGCGCCTACTTTCCTAATGGCCAGGCGCCCGGTACCGAAAAGTTTGAATACAAAATGGAATGGCTCAAGGGCCTGCGCGATTGGCTCAAGACCGAAATGCCGGCGCATCCCAAGCTGCTGTTAATGGGTGACTACAACATCACTTTTGACGATGCCGATGTCTGGGACCCGCAAGGCATGCGTGACCAGATTCATTGCACCGACGAAGAGCGCTACCATCTGAACGCACTGATCGCGATGGGCCTGACCGACAGCCACCGCTTGTTTGCGCAGGCACCCAAAAGCTACAGTTGGTGGGATTACCGCGATTTCGGTTTCCGGCGCAACCGGGGCTTGCGCATCGACCACATCCTGGTCAGCGCCGCGCTCAAGCCGCTGGTCAAATCCTGTGTCATTGACACAACGCCCCGCAAGAACGAACGTCCAAGCGATCACGCACCGGTCGTCATTGATATTGCTTGAGCACTGCAGCGCTACTCCAGCCCCAGTTCCTGAATCTTGCGCGTGATCGTGTTGCGCCCGATGCCAAGCTTGTGCGCCGCCTCGATGCGTCGCCCCTTGGTATTGGCCAGAGCGGCCAGAATCAGGCGTGACTCAAACCGTTTGGTCAACACGTCCCACACATCCAGACTGCCGGTGCCCAGCAGGGCCACCGCCTCACTCTCGAGCCCCTGCTCCCATGCCTGGGTAGCCAAGCCCGCTGCTGGCACCGTTGCCGTCGGCGTGGATGCTGCCAACGGGTTGGCTCCCACATGCGCACCTGATGCAAAGGGAATCGCTGCCAAAGGTGTCGCGGGGTTGGTGCCCCCCATGGACAGCGGGTATTTTTGCGCACCCTGGGCATCAGACTGGATTTCTGACCTTGAAACGCCCACTTCAGGCGGAAGGTCCTTGGGCTCAATGACTTGCGCCGGCGCCATCACGGTCAACCAGTGACAAATGTTTTCCAGTTGCCGAACGTTGCCAGGGAACCCGAATCCTTCCAGCCAGGTGATTGCAGCATCGGAGATGCGCTTGGGCTCAACGCCCAATTGCTTGGCGCTTTGCTGCAGGAAGTGCCGCGTGAGCATGGCGACATCTTCCTTGCGCTCGCGCAAGGCAGGCAGACGCAGGCGAATCACGTTAAGTCGGTGAAACAGATCTTCGCGGAACACACCTTCTTTCACCCGCTGTTCCAGGTCCTGGTGGGTGGCAGCAATCACACGCACATTGCTTTTGACCGCGCTGTGCCCACCGACACGGTAGAAGTGTCCATCACTCAACACGCGCAGCAATCGCGTTTGCAACTCGAATGGCATGTCACCGATTTCGTCGAGAAACAGCGTGCCGCCATCTGCTTGCTCAAAGCGCCCCCGGCGCATGGTCTGCGCGCCGGTGAAGGCCCCACGCTCATGACCAAACAACTCGCTCTCGAGCAAATCTTTGGGAATGGCTGCCGTATTGATCGCCACGAACGGTCCGTTGGCCCGCGGCGAATGCTTGTGCAGCGCACGTGCCACCAGTTCCTTGCCCGAGCCGGATTCACCCGTGACCATGACGGTTACATTGCTCTGCGACAGGCGCCCGATGGCCCGAAAAACATCCTGCATTGCCGGCGCCTGACCCAGCATTTCAGGCGCTTCGGCCATACGCTCCTCGGACACTTCCTCACGCTGGCTTTCTTCCACCGCACGGCGGATCAGTTCTACCGCTTTGGGCAGGTCAAATGGCTTGGGAAGGTATTCAAACGCACCGCCCTGGAACGCGCTCACAGCGCTGTCCAGGTCCGAAAACGCGGTCATGATGATCACCGGCAGCCCGGGGTATTTGACCTTTATTTTTTCCAGCAACTCCAAACCCGATCCCCCGGGCATGCGGATGTCGCTCACCAGAATCTGTGGCCCCTCATCGTCGCTCGATGTGCTCAGTGCGGCAAGTACATCCCGTGCATTGGAAAAACTGCGCGTGGGGAGGTGCTCGCGCAGCAACGCTTTCTCAAGCACAAAGCGAATGGACTGGTCGTCGTCCACAATCCAGATCGGCTTCATGTTTTGTGTGTCCCCTGTCGATGTCATTACGGTAACGGAATCAGAATTTTGAAATCCGTACGGCCCGGCACGCTATCGACTTCGATCGTCCCGTGGTGCTGCTGAACAAAGGTTTGCGCCAATGTCAGGCCTAGGCCCGAACCACCTTCTCTGCCCGACACCAGCGGATAAAAAATGCGGTCCTTGATCGAATCTGGCACACCAGGTCCGTTGTCGATGACATGCAATTCCAATGCCAACCGGTAGCGCTGTTTTCCAAAGGTGATCTGGCGTGTCACGCGGGTGCGAAAAGTCAGCTCGGCATCGCCAGCGGCAATGCGATCCACCAGCGCGTGCGCCGCGTTGTGCGCGATGTTGAGCACGGTTTGAATCATGTGCTCCCGATCGCCCCGGAAATCGGGAATTGAAGTGTCGTAGTCCCGCACAACACGCAGACCCTTTGGGAACTCGGCAACGATCAACGAGCGAACACGTTCGCACACCTCGTGCACATTGACATCTCCCACGGTGTGCGGGCGCCGGTGCGGTGCCAGCAACCGGTCCACCAGGCTCTGCAAGCGGTCAGCCTCGTGAATGATGACTTGCGTGTATTCGCTCAGGTCAGGTGACTGCAGCTCCATTTCCAGCAATTGCGCGGCACCGCGTATGCCCCCGAGCGGATTTTTGATCTCGTGGGCCAGATTGCGGATCAGCTCTTTGTTGGTCTGCGCCTGTTCAGCCAGCCGCTCCTCGCGGTCCTGCCGTGTCTGCTGTTCCTGGGGAACCATCTCGACCACGATTTCTCCGGTGCCTTCGGTACGGGTCACGATCACATGCACGGGCAGCGGGTCATAACCGGAGCGCTTGAGCCAGGTGTCGTAGCGCATTGCCGCGAACTCGTTTTCAAAAGCGCCTTCCAGGGCATTTTGCAATTGGCTTGGCTCGGTAAATGTCTCGGCAAACGCGGAGCCGACGATCATTCGTCGGGATATTCCCAGGGTGTCTTCCAAAGCCGCGTTGGAGAACAGGACTTGCCCTAAGCGGTCAACCACCGCAACGAGTGTCGCCAGCAAATCAAATGAGGCAAAGCGAGCGGATGCCGAATCCAACATGGCACTGTTATCCGATAGCCCGGGCACAGGTACGCTCAAGCGGCCTACTTCGCCGCGGAGCTGCTGGCGGCGCTCGGAAGGCGGCTCAATTCCCGCTTGATACCGTCAATATCGCTTTGGTTGCGCGCGATAGCCGCTTTCAACTCCGCGACACGGTCCAGATACTTTTGCTGGTTGCGCGTTTCCGGACCCAGCTTTTCAGGCTCGCCGTTGTTGTATTCGGCTAACAGTTCAGCCTGCTTTGCCTGCGCCTTTTTCAATTCGGATTCAAGAATCAGTCGGGCGTCGGAATCTTTCGCACGCTGATCGGCGGCATCCACACGGGCACCCGAGGCCGGCCTAACTACCGGCTTGGTCGCCGGGATAACGGTGACATTGCCACCCGATACGAGCTTGCAGTTTTTGGCCTGCGCTTCTGACACCGTGTTGGTGTACTCGTTACCGCACCGGTAAATGCGATCGTCCGCTGCCTGCGCCGCCAGCGACATCGCGATCAGTAAAACCAAAATTACAAATTTCATGGGTTGAAGGTCGTCACGTGTTATGTCAAACAGTGCGGCAGTATGCGCCAGAAATCAGCAAATGCCGCCGTTGCATACAGGCCGGAGATTTTCCCCTCTATCTTAAAACGCAGAAATCGTGTTCCGGTCAAAAAAAAGAGGACGGTAACAGCCGTCCTCTTCTTCATTCGCCAGGTCGAAATCGCCCGGCATTCGCGGATTAAAGCGAGTAGTACATGTCGTATTCGACCGGATGGGGCGCCATGCGGAAGCGCGTTACTTCAGCCATCTTCAACTCGATGTAAGCATCAATCATGGAGTCACTGAACACGCCGCCCTTGGTCAGGAACGAACGTCCCTTGTCGAGGTATTCCAAAGCCTGGTCGAGGCTATGGCAAACGGTTGGCACTTTTGCATCTTCCTCGGGTGGCAGATGGTAGAGGTCCTTGGTGGCAGCTTCACCGGGATGGATCTTGTTTTCCACGCCATCGAGACCAGCCATCATCAATGCAGAGAATGCAAGGTAGGGGTTGGCAGATGGATCCGGGAAACGTGCCTCGATGCGGCGACCCTTGGGATTGGCCACAAACGGGATACGGATCGATGCAGAGCGGTTACGCGAGGAGTAGGCCAGCTTGACCGGCGCTTCAAATCCCGGGACCAGGCGCTTGTAGCTGTTGGTTCCAGGGTTGGTAATGGCGTTCAAAGCGCGCGCATGCTTGATGATGCCGCCGATGTAGTACAGCGCGAAGTCCGAAAGACCTGCGTAGCCGTCGCCGGCAAACAGGTTTTTGCCGTCTTTCCAGATCGATTGGTGCACGTGCATGCCCGAGCCGTTGTCACCAGCGTAGGGTTTTGGCATAAACGTCGCGGTTTTGCCGTAGGCGTTTGCAACATTCCAAACGACGTACTTCAGAACTTGCGTCCAGTCCGCACGCTCCACCAGCGTGCTGAATTTGGTGCCGATTTCGTTTTGGCCTGCGCCAGCCACTTCGTGGTGGAACACTTCCACCGGGATACCCAGCGATTCCAGAATCAGGGACATCTCGGCGCGCATGTCCTGCGTGCTGTCCACCGGTGGCACGGGGAAATAGCCGCCCTTAACGGTGGGACGATGGCCACGGTTGCCACCCTCGAGCACTTTGCCCGAATTCCAGGGCGCTTCGTATTCGTCAATTTCGAAGCCGACTTTGCCGGGTTCATTGGACCAGCGCACGCCGTCGAAAATGAAGAATTCCGGTTCCGGACCGAAATAGGCGGTGTCGCCAATGCCCGAGGCTTTGAGGTAGGCCTCTGCGCGCTTTGCGATGGAACGCGGGTCACGGTCATAGGCCTTGCCGTCGCTGGGCTCGACCACATCACACTGCAAAAACAGCGTGGTTTCTTCAAAGAAAGGGTCGATGTTGGCAGTATTCGAATCTGGCATGAGCAGCATGTCAGATGCTTCGATACCTTTCCATCCGGAAATCGAAGAGCCATCGAAGGCGTGACCGCCTGAGAACTTTTCTTCATTGAAGGCGGAGATCGGCACCGTCACGTGCTGCTCCTTTCCACGGGTATCGGTGAAACGGAAGTCAACGAACTTCACTTCGTTCTCTTTCACCATCTTCATCACATCTGCGACGGTCTTGGCCATCAAATACTCCTATTGCAAAAATGCACGTTGTTAAAAGGTTTGCCCCAGTTTCAATGCAGCTTTTGTGCCAACCTGAAAGTGGACTCTGCACCATAAAACACCTTTGGGGTGCGGCCGCTATTCTGCCTTGATAACGCCGCCGATCTGGATTACCCGACGGGCCGGCACCGCCGGGCCTGCCCGGCAAAGCGCCATGCACCAATTTCGGGATATTAAAAAATGCACCAAATAAATGCGCAATCTAATTTCGCACCATCTCGGGGCCCATTGGTACTTGCATCCTCCGCAGACCGGACAGCAGGTCGGCATAGGCTTGCACGACATGCTCCGGTGCGCCCTTCACGCCGAGTTCGATGTGCCGCCCGTACTCGGGGTGGTCAACGCTGGGCAGACTGAACACCTTGACACTGTGGGCTCGCTCAATCTGTTCCATCAACGGCGTCAGGCTTGCTTCCATCGCGCCAAAAATAATGACCGAGTTCTCCTGCCATGCGCCCGCAACAAATTGATCGCGGTAGTAGGTGTCGAGCACCCATTCGAGCATGGGCCAGGCCATGACCGGGAACCCGGGCACGAAATGGACAGATCCGCCGCCCGGCCCGCGGCAACTGAAGCCGGGAATCTTGTTGTAGGGATTGGGGATGATTTCGGCACCCTCAGGGAATACACCCATGTTCAAACGGTGCACATTGTCAGGACGGTCCCGCTCATAGGGAACGCCTTGCTCCTGTGCGAGATCCTGCATGCGCTGACGGATCAGTTTCTCCGCCTGCGGATGCAGCACCAGTTCCCGCCCCAGTGCTGCACCGGCACACTGGCGGGTATGGTCATCCGGTGTTGCACCTATCCCGCCAAAGGAAAACACCGTGTCACCGGATGCAAAGGCACGCTTGAGCGTCTCGGTAATGCGCTGCGGCGCGTCCCCGACGTAATCGGCGTAGGCCACTTGAAGCCCCCGCGCTGCCAACAATTCGATTGCTTTCGGCAAATGTTTGTCGGCGCGTTTGCCGGACAAGATCTCATCGCCAATGATGACTAACCCAAAATTCATTTTTTATCCCGTGAAATAAGCAGTTGCCCGGAATCGTCGGCATGGGTCCGCAACGATTGCAAGGCAGCCAGACAAAAGTGCGCGTACCAGAGCGCGGAAAACGCAAAGACCAGCGTATAAATCCATATCGCAGCCGGCATCAGCAACACGAAGGCCGCGGCAAACAGCGCGCCGGACGCCCACACCAGACTGGGTGCCGCACCCAGAAAACCGCTCACCACGCCCATGGCAAACAGGGCCACCCGATGTTTGCGAAATACCACCCGGCGCTCCTGCGCAGAAGCGTGTTCGGCCAGCGCGTCAAATGCCAGCACGCGGTAGGTTAACCAACCCCAGATCAGTGGCGGCAATACCAGCACCAGAGGCGGTATGGCCCACAAAGGAATCGACACCAGCAAAGCAAGTAACGCAGCCAGCGTGGAGCCCAAGGACCAGAAAACACTGCCTAAAAAAGAGGCTCCCCGCAGACGTTGCAGATCCGGAAACCGTTTCGCTGCCACCAGCTTGACCACCGCGGGCGTCATGAACCACGCAACCGTCAGCAGCGACACCACAACGATCAGCGGCGTGACGGCAAAAATAACCAGCAACGGAGCAACCACCGTTTTCAAGCGCGCGACACCCATGTTCTCCAGCCAGTTCCACAAAGTTGCAGACATGGCAAAGCTGTCGAGCCAATTGCGTACCTGGTCGAGCACTGCGTCCCAAAAAAAATAGCCCAGACCCGCCGTGATCACCACCAGAAACAACAGCGGCAGCAGAGACAACAGTACGACGCGGGGATGCAGACAATAAGCAACCGCGCGCCAGAAAGAATCAAGAATCAGGGGCATGCGTCCAAGCATAACCCCACCGATCCGTTACGCCGCGATTTGGGCCAGATCGGCGGCGCTCAGCCAGCGCCACTGACCGGGAGCAAGATCGGTCGGCATAGTGAGCCCACCGATCTGCGAACGATGCAGCGCTTCCACCCGATTGCCTACAGCTGCGACCATGCGCTTGACTTGGTGGTACTTTCCCTGGGTCAAAGTCAAACGCAAATGCAGCGTGCCCACGGCCTCGCAGGCTGAAGCCCGCACCGGTTTGGGGTCGTCATCGAGAACCACCCCGCCAAGCAGCTTTTGAATCTGATTGTCGGCCAGAGGGTGCTTGAGCGTGACCTCGTAAACCTTGGCTACGTGGTGCCGGGGTGAGCTCATACGGTGGATAAATTTGCCGTCATCGGTGAGCAGCAACATCCCGGTAGTGTCCTGATCGAGTCGCCCGACCGCCTGAACCCCCTGCACCGCGCCTTTTTGCGGCCGCATGCGCAGGGGCGAGGGCAACAAAGTGTAAATACTGGGGTAGGTGGAAGGCTTTTGAGAGCACTCGGTCGCAGTCGGCTTGTTCAACAGGACATAGGCGTTTTCACAATACGGCCACTCGACGCCCTGCACCGTAAACCGCAACCCTTGGGGCGCAAACTCCTGTGCCGCGAAGGTACAAAGTGAAAAGCCGGCACTTCCGGCGGGGTCCTGAACAGCCACAAACCCTTGCTGAATCAACCCGGCACAGACGCGGCGCGTACCGAACCCTTGCGAGTAAAGAATTTCCTGTAACTGCATGGTGCAAGTATCGCAGTGCGGGTGTGCCTAGGCTGGCGGGCGTTCAACCTGCCGGCAGATGGTCCAGCAGTTGCAAGGGCGCATCGATGTGGGCGTGCGCACCCCAGAAAGCGGTGTCGGCCTTTTTGCCGAGGTAGCCATAACGCGCAGCCACGGTAACCATACCGGCAGCCAGTCCGGCCACAATGTCGCGCTCGTCATCCCCGACATACATGCATTCTGCGGGGGCCACCGAAAGCCTGCGGGCCGCTTCAAAAAGCGGTTCCGGGTGCGGCTTGGCAAACGGTGTGGTGTCCCCGCTGATGATGGCACCGGCACCCGAAAAAAGGGGCATCGCCCGGGTGAGCGGCTCGGTAAAGCGGGCCGCCTTGTTGGTGACCACGCCCCACTTCAATCCCCGCGCAACAATTGCCGCAAGCAACTCGGCCACCCCACCGAAGGCCAGCGTACTCCTGGTCAGCCGCTGCTCGTAAGCAACAAAAAATTCTTCTCGCAGCGCTTCGTACTGCGGGTCATCCGACCCCATGCCAAACGCGACTGATAGCATGCCGCGGGCACCTGCTCCGGCCATTGGGCGGTATTGCGCAAGCGGCAAGGGCGGCAAGCCACGCGCCACTCGCAGCTGGTCAGCAGCAGCCCCGAGGTCCGGGGCGCTGTCCACCAGAGTACCGTCCAGATCAAAAAGTACGGCAGTGACGTTTGAAAACTGCGGCACGCCCTTAATCCGCCGGGCGCTGCAACGCAACAAGGTAATTGACACTGGTGTTGTCACTGAGCCAATAGCGCTTGCTCAAAGGGTTGTATTCCATGCCTTTGGTTTGCCGCAATTGCAGTGAACTGCTTCGGCACCACGAAAGCAGTTCGCTGGGACGGATCATCTTTGCGTACTCATGGGTGCCCCTTGGCAGCAAGTTCAGCACGTATTCAGCCCCCACGATGGCAAATAAAAAAGACTTTGCATTGCGGTTGAGCGTTGAAAAGAATATCCAGCCCCCCGGCTTCACCAAAACCGAGCATGCCCGGACCACGGATGCCGGGTCGGGCACATGTTCCAGCATTTCCATGCAGGTCACCACGTCAAAAGCACCCGGCGACTCCAGTGCCAACGCCTCGGCACTGATTTCCCGGTACGCAACACCCCGGGTTGCCGCCTCCAATGCATGCAATTGGGCAACTTTAAGCGCTTTTACCGACAGATCAATACCCAATGCGTCTGCACCCCTGCGTGCCATGGCGTCCGTCAGAATTCCGCCGCCGCAGCCGATATCCACCGTTTTTGCACCATCAAGCCGGACCAATTTGGCAATCCAGTCGAGGCGCAAGGGGTTGATCTGGTGCAGCGGCCGAAACTCGCTTTCGGTATCCCACCAGCGGTGCGCCAGATCTGAAAATTTTGCGAGTTCGGCCGGATCGGCGTTCAAAGGTGTGTTCATGGCTGAATTATGGACAACAAAAAACCCGCCGAAGCGGGCCTTTTGATTAACCGTAAGGTTGGATCAGTTGGCAGCGCGCGTACCGACCACTTCGATTTCTACGCGACGGTTTTTGGCACGGCCTTCAGCAGTTTTGTTATCTGCTGCAGGTTGCTTGTCGCCCTTACCTTCGGTGTAAACACGGTTCTTTTCGATGCCTTTGGACACCAGGTAGGCCTTCACGGCTTCAGAACGTGCAACCGACAGTTTCTGGTTGTATGCATCTTTACCCACGGAGTCTGTATGACCCACAGCAATGATTACTTCCAGGCTGATGCTCTTGACCTTGCTGACCAGATCGTCCAGCTTGGCTTTGCCTTCAGGCTTCAAAACGGCTTTGTCAAAATCAAAGAAAGCATCAGCTGCGTAAGTAACCTTGGAAGCCACTGGTGCAGCAGCCATAGGAGCCGGTGCAGGAGCCGGGGCCGGGGCAGCTACAACCGGTGCCGGTGCAGGAGCCGGGGCCGGAGCGGCCTTGGCAGCTACTGGGGCAATCGCGCCATCACAACCTGCAGCTGCAGTTGCCGGTGTCCAGACGTTGTTGCGCCAGCACAGGGTGCCGTCACCATTCTTCCAGAGTTCATTGCCGGTCGCGT
>CAIOLZ010000138.1 GCA_903859265.1 uncultured beta proteobacterium | reverse complement strand
TGGTCAGCAGTTTCCCAGCCGCGCCTCCATTGGACTTCTGACACAGCCAATCTCCTTTGCCGGCTGCCCTGTGGTCACTGCGCCGCTGTGGCCCGATGGCACCGACGGCCTGCCCATCGGTGTGCAATTGATTGCTGCGCCGTGGCGGGAAGATCTGGCAATACGTGCTGCACAGGTCTTGCAGGACGCAGGACTGGCACGTCTTCAACCGGTATCCCTCTGACATGGAAATCAATATTCCCGCCGTTCTGGCCGAGGTGCAGGAAGCCAGCGACCGCTATGAGCATGCGCTCGTGACCAACGATGTGGAGGTGTTGGATGCGCTCTTCTGGAACAGTCCGCACACCCTGCGTTATGGCGTGGGCGAAAACCTCTACGGTTATGCAGACATTCAGGCGTTCCGGGCCGCGCGGCCAGCCACCGGACTTGCTCGCACCGTTTTGCGCACCAGCATCACCACCTACGGCCGAGACTTTGCCACCGTCAATCTTGAATTCCAGCGTATCGGCACGCCCAACCCCGGGCGCCAAAGCCAGACCTGGATGCGCACGTCCGACGGCTGGAAAGTGGTCAGTGCGCACGTCAGTTTGCTCAAAACCAATCCCGTCTAAGGACCCAACCCATGCGACCCACCATTGATTCTCGCCGCCGCCAAATCATCTCCGCGACTGCGTTAGGGCTGGCAACACCTGCATGGGTACGCGCTCAGGCCAGTCCCAAAATTCGCATTGGCTACTGGCCGGTTGCAGCAGGCTTGCCATTTTTTGCCGCGATTGAAAAAGGCTACTTCAAGGAGGCGGGGCTGGATGTGGAACCGCTCAAATTTGCGGGTGCCCAGCAGGTCATGGAAGCCATGCTGGCAGGGCGCAGCGACGGCAGTGCCAACGGCACCGGATCGGGCAACCTCGGCGTCGGTGAACTGGCGTCTCCGGGCCTTTTCAAAATCATTGCCACCAACCCCAGCAATGCCAAATATGTGCTCGATGAGTTTCTGGTGCCCAAGGACAGCACCATCAAAAGCATTGCCGAACTCAAGGGCAAGCGCGTGGCATCCGGCCCGGGCATTCAAAACAAAACGCTTGCCACGGTGGTTCTGGAGCGTGCAGGGGCCACCGGCGTCACCGTGATGGAGTTGCCGATTGGACAGCACGTGGCGGCACTGGCGGCCGGGCAGGTGGATGCGGTCTATACCCTGGAGCCCACCGGAACCGTGGGGCGCCTCAATGGCACCACCCGCACGCTGGAAGCGGGCGTGATCGCCAAATATGTGCTGGGCGATCCTATGGCACCCTGGCATGGTGGCTCGGCCACCCTGACCACCGAGTTCATCAAGAAATATCCGCTGGAGACCAAAAAGTACATCGCTGCCTATGCACGCGGAATCGAGTTGGTGCGCAGCAAACCGGAAGAGGCGCGTCAGTACCTGAAGGGTTACACCGCCATCGAAGGCCCGCTGACCAGCGAGGTTCCGCTGGCGTCCTACATGCTCTACAGCGAGTTCAAGCCAGCTGACGTGGCGGCATTCCAGAAGTTCTTTGACGTGTTTACGGAACGCGGCGTGTTCGACAAAAAGCTCGATGTCGCCTCCATGCTGTTCAAGGGCTGAACCATGCAGGACGACGCACCCAAACGGCCCGCTCTGGGGCACTTGCTGCCTTTTGTCGGGCCGCTGGCGTTGTTTGTGGTCTGGGATCTTGTGGTGCGGGCCGGCTGGATCCGTGCCATTTTGTTACCGCCGCCGTCTGCGACGATTGCCACGCTGGTCACCGGCTTGCTCGGCGGCCCGTTGCTCAATGACTTTCTGGTGACCGTGTGGCGCACTGTGGAGGCATTTTTGATTGCGTCTGTGGTGGGCGTGCCGCTGGGCGTATTGCTGGGCAGCAACGAAAAAGCTTACCGCAGCGTGGAGTTCCTGATTGACTTCTTCCGGTCCACGCCGAGCTCGGCCTTGATTCCGCTGTTCCTGCTGATCTTTGGTGTGTCGGACATCAACAAAGTGGCCATTGCGGCATTCGGTGCATTCCTGATCGTCATCTTCAACAGCGCCTACGGGGTGATCAACGCGCGCAAACAGCGGGTCATGGCTGCGCGCGTGATGGGTGCGAGCAACTGGCAAATCTTTAAAGATGTGCTGGTATGGGAAAGCCTGCAACCGACCTTTGTAGGACTTCGCTCCGCGGTATCCATGGCGCTGGTGATCGTCATCGTGGCCGAGATGTTTATCGGTTCGGATGCGGGTCTGGGCCACCGCATCATCGATGCGCAACAAGTGCTCAATGTGAAGACGATGTATGCGGCCATTCTTGCCGCGGGAGGACTTGGCTATGCGCTCAATGTCCTTTTTTTGGTGGCTGAGCGCCGCATCGTCCACTGGAGCGGACGATGAACAGCGTTGTCAACGGGCCGGTCTATGCGGATGTGCCCCCCGCGGTGTTCCAGCCGGGACCAGCAGGCACCCAGATCACGATTCGGGGTCTGACCAAGTATTTTGCGGGCTGGCCGCTCTATGAAAACTTGGATCTCGATATCCCGAAGCACAAAATCGTTTCGGTTTTCGGACCCAACGGGTGCGGCAAATCTACGCTGATCAATATGATTGCAGGGCTTATCCCGTTCGATGCAGGCGAGATTTTGTTTGATGGCAAGGCGCTGCGGGATACCAAGATCGGCTATGTGTTTCAGAACTACCGCGAGGCGCTTTTCCCCTGGATGCGCACTATCGACAACATCGCGTATCCGCTAAAACTCGCTGGCCAGTCCAAGGCGGAAGTGGACCGGCGCATGGCGGAACTGGTGGCGTCGTTTGACGTGAAGTTTGACTTGAACCGCTACCCCTATGAATTGTCCGGCGGTCAGCAGCAAACTGCATCCATCATGCGCGCGCTTGCACCCAATCCGGAGGTGCTTTTTCTGGATGAGCCCTTCTCGGCTTTGGACTTTGAAATGACGCTTTTCATACGCGAAAAGCTGCAGGAAGTGTTCATGCAGACCGGCACCACCATGCTGCTGGTTTCCCATGATTTGGAAGAAGCTGTTTACCTCGCTGACGAAGTATTGCTTCTTAGCAAACGCCCCACAAAGGTTGCCGAGATTTTGAAATATGCCGATGCCCGTCCACGGACCGTCAACACCCTAAGTGAACCGGGTTTTGTCGATATGAAGAGGCGCAGTCTTGAAATCTTTCAGCGGGAAATGCGCCGTTAACAAAATGAAATGTGGACCAGAATTGCGAACGGCTGCATCTCGCTGACGGATGCCGCTGTGTCTGGAATCCCCCGTAGTTGTTCATTCGCACAGTGAGCGCGGCGTAAATCGGACGCGGCGCCTCGAAACAGCACGTACCGCTTGGCGCATGTCCGCGCCCTTGTTGCCATGGGGGGCGTCGCGGATGCGTCAAAGAGACTCGCTACATTAACGCTTGGCCGTTTTTGCATTGGCATTGCGGCTGGCGCCTTGACGCAGTGTGTGCGCTCTGTGACACTGACCTTTGGGGTGTCAATCGTGTTTGGGGAGGCGTTCGTTATGGGGAGGTTCAGTTGGCGAGCAATCGCAGCCCTTTTTTTGCTGTCAATTGGCATGGTCGCAAAAGCCGAGACGCTCGAAATATTGGGTGATGACGCATACACGCCCGTGATTTTTTCCAGCAATGGAAAGCCGGATGGGGTATTGGCCCGCATTCTGGCGCGCGTCGAGATACTGACCGGCGACCATTACGACATCCGGTTGGCACCGTGGAAGCGCACCTATGAATTGGCGCTCAGAGGCGAAGGGGG
>CAIOLZ010000137.1 GCA_903859265.1 uncultured beta proteobacterium | reverse complement strand
TGGCTGTGGTGGGTTCCGGCCCGGCCGGTATGGATGCTGCGCAGAAACTAGCAAGAGCCGGCCACGATGTGACGCTGTTCGAAAAGAACGACCGCGTCGGTGGTTTGCTGCGTTACGGCATCCCTGATTTCAAAATGGAAAAGTCTCACATCGACCGCCGGGTCGAGCAACTCAAGGCAGAGGGTGTGACGATTCGCACCGGCGTGCTGGTGGGCGAAATGCCCAAGGGCTCGAAGGTCACCAATTGGGCCAAGGAGAGAGTCTCCGCGGCGCAACTGCAGAGCGAATTTGACGCTGTGCTGTTAACCGGGGGTGCTGAGCAATCGCGTGATTTGCCGGTGCCCGGGCGCGACCTGGATGGCATTCACTTCGCGATGGAATTTTTGCCGCAGCAAAACAAAGTCAACGCCGGCGACAAGCTCAAGGGTCAGTTGCGTGCCGATGGTAAGCACGTCATCGTGATTGGCGGCGGCGATACGGGTTCTGATTGTGTTGGCACGAGCAACCGCCATGGCGCAGCGAGCGTGACGCAGTTTGAGGTCATGCCCGAACCCCCGGTCGAAGAAAACCGCCCGTTGACCTGGCCGTACTGGCCGCTCAAATTGCGTACCAGCTCCAGCCACGAAGAAGGGTGCGAGCGCGTGTTTGCGATTTCCACCAAAGAGTTTGTCGGTGAAAAAGGAAAAGTTACTGGCCTGAAAACTGTGCAGGTGGAATGGAAGGACGGCAAGATGGTCGAAGTGGCAGGTTCCGAAAAGCTGCTCAAGGCCGACCTCGTGTTGCTCGCAATGGGTTTTGTCAACCCGGTGGCCTCCGTTTTGGATGCCTTTGGCATCGACAAGGATGCCCGCGGCAACGCTAAGGCCAGTACGGACTTGACGGGTGGCTATGCGACCAACGTCCCGAAAATTTTTGCAGCAGGTGATATGCGCCGTGGCCAGAGTCTGGTGGTCTGGGCGATTCGCGAAGGCCGGCAGGCGGCGCGTGCGGTTGACGAGTTCCTGATGGGGAGCAGTGAGTTGCCGCGCTAGATTGGCGTTTTCCCTTATGATGGAGAAGCCGGACCAAACCGGCTTTTCTATTTATGGCAGCCAACTTCCCCGATCCCAATTTAGTCAACTTTAGCCATGTTCGATTTGGCTATGGTGCGCGCGTCATTCTCGATGACGTGTCGTTCTCTGTGCCACGCGGCAAAGTTACGGCGCTAATGGGCGCCTCCGGTGGTGGCAAGACCACCGTGCTGCGCTTGATCGGTGGTCAATACCGGGCGCAAAGCGGCGAGGTCGTGCTGCACGGCAAGTCGGCCGATGATGCGCCCCTGAATATTGGCACCATGGACAGGGATGCCCTTTATCTGGCACGACGCCGGATGGGTATGCTGTTTCAGTTCGGCGCCCTGTTCACCGACCTCAGCGTCTTTGACAATGTGGCATTCCCGATGCGTGAACACACTGATCTGTCGCCCGATCTGATTCGTGACATCGTATTGATGAAGCTCAACGCAGTCGGGCTTCGTGGTGCGCGTGATCTGATGCCCTCCGAGATTTCCGGCGGCATGGCGCGGCGCGTGGCTCTGGCCAGGGCGATTGCGCTGGACCCCGAACTCGTCATGTACGACGAACCTTTTGCCGGTTTGGACCCGATATCACTGGGTACGGCAGCACGGCTGATTCGCCAGCTCAATGACGCCATGGGTCTGACCAGCATCATTGTTTCGCACGATCTGGATGAAACCTTTCATATCGCCGATCAGGTGATTATCCTGGCCAACGGAAAAGTGGCGGCGCAGGGCACGCCCGCCGAAGTACGTAGCAGCGTCAATCCGCTGGTGCACCAGTTTGTCAATGCGCTGCCCGAAGGTCCGGTTCAGTTTCATTATCCGGCGGTCGAAATCGGCCAGGATTTTTTATCCGAGGCTTCGCAATGAGCTGGTACCGTCCATCGGAATTGGGGTTCGCAGTGCGGCGAAAACTGGCCGATTTAGGCTTTGGAGCGCGTCTGTTCGTGCGGCTTGTGGGCTCCCTGGTGGCAACGCTCAAGCGCCCGGCGCTGCTGCGCGACCAGATTCACTTCATGGGCAACTATTCGTTGGCCATTATTGCGGTATCCGGCGTTTTTGTTGGCTTCGTGCTCGGTCTGCAGGGCTATTACACACTGCAGCGCTATGGTTCGTCGGACGCGCTGGGGTTGCTGGTGGCATTGAGTCTGGTGCGTGAGCTGGGCCCGGTGATTACTGCGCTACTGTATGCCGGACGCGCTGGCACATCGTTGACAGCGGAGATCGGGTTGATGAAGGCGGGCGAGCAACTCAGTGCGATGGAACTGATGGCGGTGGACCCGGTTCAGCGGATTCTGGCGCCCCGCTTTTGGGGGGCGGTGATTGCCATGCCTTTGCTTGCAGCAGTTTTTAGCGCTGTGGGAGTGTTGGGTGGATGGCTGGTGGGCGTGGTCATGATTGGCATTGATGCGGGTGCATTCTGGAGCCAGATGCAGGGCGGGGTTGACGTCTGGGCGGACGTTGGTAACGGAGTCCTGAAAAGTGTGGTGTTCGGATTTGCAGTCAGCTTTATTGCATTGCTGCAGGGTTTTGAGGCGCAACCGACTCCCGAAGGGGTTGCCTATGCAACCACCAGAACCGTGGTGGTGGCGTCTTTGACGGTGCTGGGATTGGACTTTATCCTTACTGCCATGATGTTTAGTATTTAGAGGAAGAAACAAGATGCAACGCTCCAACAAAGACATGTGGGTAGGTTTATTCGTGATGGTGGGCGCTTTGGCATTGCTGTTTTTGGCACTTCAGTCTGCCAATCTTCTGTCACTGAGTTTTGAAAAAGGCTATCCGGTCAGCGCCAAATTTGACAACATTGGTGGCCTCAAACCAAAAGCCGCCGTCAAAAGTGCAGGCGTCGTGGTGGGACGGGTGGAAGCTATCACTTTTGACGACAAGACCTACCAGGCCAAGGTGCTGTTAACGATGGACAAGCGCTATAACTTTCCCAAGGACAGCTCCCTGAAGATTCTCACTTCGGGGCTGCTTGGCGAGCAGTACGTCGGGATTGAGGCTGGCGCAGATGCGGCGAATTTGGCCTCGGGCGACACCATCAGCACCACGCAGTCGGCCGTGGTACTGGAAAACCTGATCAGTCAGTTTCTCTACAGCAAGGCAGCAGACGGTCCCTCCGCTGAAAAAGGGAAGTAGCGATGCGGTGGCTGAAAATTGGCCTTCTGGCCGGGCTGATCCTCGCTGTGCAAGGCTGCGCCACCGTCAAGACGCCGGATCCGCGCGACCCTTTCGAGTCCTTCAATCGATCGGTCACCGGGTTCAATGACACGGTTGACAAGGCGGTGCTCAAGCCGGTTGCGACGGTTTACAAGGGTATTACACCGGACTGGATGCGCAAGGGCGTTCGCAACTTCTTCAATAATATTCAGGACGTTTGGTCCGTCATCAACACTGCCCTCGAAGGGCGCGGGCAGGAAATGGGTGACAACATCGGTCGCGTGATGGTCAATACCAGCTTCGGTCTGCTGGGCATTATCGACATTGCCAGCGATCTCAATATTGAGCGCCACACGGCCGACTTCGGTCTGACATTGGGGCGTTGGGGTGTGGGTGCCGGCCCCTACGTCGTTCTCCCGATTCTGGGACCTTACACCCTGCGCGAGGTCGGAGCTTTGCCGGTGGACTGGAGCGGTGATCTGGTGTACCAGTTTGGCGACCAAACCACTGCGCTGGAAATGACGGCGCTCAAGCTGATTGATTACCGGGCCTCGTATCTCAATGCGGGAGATGTCATGGAGGGTGCAGCGCTCGACACCTATTCGTTTACCCGAGATGCCTATTTGCAGCGCCAGCGCAACCGCCAGTACGACGGTAATCCGCCTGACGAAGACACCGATACGAATGCTGATACGCCAACGCAACACTGAAAACTTTGTTTGTAAATGCCAATTTACGTCCCATGGGGCCGCCATTTACGTCAAGCGTTCATAATGGAATACCCGTACCTTTAGGAAAAAACTCCTCATGAAAAGAGACTTTTTGCGTGGATTGGTGGTTGGCTTATCTTTGATTGCCGGCCTTGGTGTGAGCCTGGGCGCGCATGCCGAGGACGAAGCGCCTGACGTGCTGATCAAGCGGCTGTCGACCGAAGTGCTCGACAGCATTCGTGCGGACAAGTCGATTCGTAACGGCGATATCAGCAAGGTTGTTGCGTTGGTGGATACGCGGATTTTGCCGAACCTCAATTTCCAGAGAATGACAGCGTCTGCCGTCGGTCCGGCTTGGCGTCAGGCCACCCCGGATCAGCAAAAGCGTCTGCAGGACGAGTTCAAGATTTTGCTGGTGCGCACCTACTCGGGCGCCCTGGCGCAGGTCACGGACCAGACCATTACCATGAAGCCCCTGCGTGCCGCTCCGGATGACAAAGAGGTGGTGGTGCGTTCCGAGATCCGGGGCGCCGGAGATCCGATCCAGCTGGACTACCGGATGGAAAAAACACCCGGTGACGGTGCCGGATGGAAAATCTATAACATCAACGTGCTCGGTGTGTGGTTGGTGGAGACTTATAAAAGCCAGTTTGCCCAGGAAATCAATGCCAAGGGGATCGATGGGCTCATTCAATCATTGTCCGACCGAAACAAGGCCAATGTGGCCGCCAAGAAAGGCTGACATGCTGACGCTACCCACTACTTTGACCCAGAATCAGGCGCAAGGTTGCCTCGAAGCCTTAACGGTCGGCGTGCAACATGAGGCCGAATCTCAGATCGTGGTGGATGCGGCTCCGCTCAAGAGTTTCGACTCTTCGGCCCTGGCGGTTTTGCTTGCATTGCGGCGCGAATGCGCGCGTGCCGGCAAACGTTTTGCAGTGCAGGGGTTGCCAGAGCGGCTGCGCGATCTTGCGGCGCTGTACGGGATAGAAGCCTTGTTACCTGCCGCCTGATTTCTTCACGGGTAAAATGACGGTCTCTAATGACCGCCATTTCTTTTCAATCCATCTCCAAGTCCTACGCGCAGTCCAAAGGCCCCAAAGGCAGCACTTTTCTGGCGGTTGACAACGTCAGTCTCGACATCGAGGAGGGCGAATTTTTTGGACTTCTTGGGCCCAACGGCGCCGGCAAAACCACCATGATCAGCATGCTTGCGGGCCTGAGCAGGCCCACCAGTGGTCGGGTCAAGGTGCTGGGCAGCGATGTTCAAATCGATTTTGCACAGGCCAGACGCAAACTGGGTGTGGTGCCGCAGGAGTTGGTGTTCGATCCCTTTTTCAATGTGCGTGAGGCCTTGCGGATCCAGTCAGGCTATTTCGGTGTCAGAAACAATGATGCGTGGATTGATGAGTTGCTCGAAAGCCTTGGCCTATCAGACAAAGCCAACGCCAACATGCGCCAACTCTCTGGTGGCATGAAGCGGCGGGTGCTGGTGGCGCAGGCGCTGGTGCACAAACCGCCCGTGATTGTTCTGGACGAGCCCACTGCCGGTGTGGACGTGGAGTTGCGCCAAACGCTCTGGCAGTTCATTGCGCGGTTGAACAAAGAGGGTCACACGGTTCTGCTCACCACCCATTATCTGGAGGAGGCGGAGGCGCTTTGCGGGCGAATTGCCATGCTGAAAACTGGCCGCATCGTCGCGCTCGACAAAACCAGCGATTTGCTCAAGGCGGCCTCCAGCAATGTGCTGCGGTTCAAACTCGACAGCGAACTGCCTGTGGCCCTGGCTGCCAAGGCGCGGATCACCGGGCGGATTGTTCAGTTCCCTGCGCACGACGCGCTCGAAGTGGAGCAATACCTGGCGGCCGTGCGAGAGGCGGGACTCGTCGCCCAGGACATAGAAATTCGCAAGGCCGATCTCGAAGATGTATTTTTGGACGTCATGACACAGAACAAAGATTCGGTGCACGCCGACGGCGCGAGGAACCCGTCATGAACGGCTGGCAAACGCTTTTGTACAAAGAGGTATTGCGCTTCTGGAAAGTGGCTTTTCAGACCATCGCCGGTCCCGTTCTCACAGCCATGCTTTACCTGCTGATTTTCGGGCACGCGCTGGAGAGCCACGTGAAAGTCTATGACCGCGTCGGCTATACCGCGTTTCTCGTTCCCGGCCTGGCAATGATGAGTCTGCTGCAAAACGCATTTGCCAATAGTTCATCGTCACTGATCATGAGCAAGGTGATGGGTAATTTGGTGTTTTTGTTGCTCACGCCTTTGTCTTATGTGCATTGGTTTGTGGCCTACGTCGGGGCTTCGGTTGTACGGGGTCTGGTTGTTGGACTCGGCGTATTTTTGGTCTCGGCCTGGTTCACGGATATCAGTTTTGCGCAGCCGCTCTGGATCGCTGCTTTTGCGCTGATGGGCGCCGCCTTGATGGGCACATTGGGGCTGATTGCCGGCCTCTGGGCTGAAAAATTT
>CAIOLZ010000136.1 GCA_903859265.1 uncultured beta proteobacterium | reverse complement strand
GGCCAATCATTCAGGGAGCCACGGTGACCGGTTTGACACCCGCTGCCGCGGTGACTTTGATCAATCGCGAAAAGGCGGTGGTGGTGGACGTGCGCGATGCCGGCGAATTCGCTGCAGGCCATTTGGTGGGCGCCAAAAACATTCCGCTGGCTGATCTGGAGTCCAAGCTCGTAACCAGTGTGAAAAACAAGAATCTGCCCCTGATTCTGGTATGCCAGACCGGTGCCCGCTCGGCGCGCGCCCTGTTGACTGCTCGCAAACTCGGCTATGCGCAGTCGCAATCCCTTGCCGGCGGCATTGCCGCCTGGGCTTCTGCCAGTATGCCGCTGGAAAAAGTTGAAAGCTGATCCCATGCAATCTGTGAAGATGTACACCACCGCTGTTTGCCCATACTGCATTCAGGCCAAGAAAATTCTCAAGCTCAAGGGTGTCGAAGACATTGAAGAAATACGGGTAGATGCCAACCCGCAAGAGCGGCTGAAGATGATGGAGTTGACCGGACGCAGGACTGTGCCGCAGATTTTTATCGGCGACACCCACGTCGGCGGCTGTGACGACCTGATGGCCCTGGACAGCCGGGGCGGACTTGCCGCTCTGCTGGCATCGGTCTGACACGATTTTTCGCGATATTCGTTGTAATTTTTTTGTTGTGTTGACCTTCCGTAATCGTTCGGTGGGCGACTGCTTTACTTTGAAAGAGTGCTGACATGGCTGACCAAGATCCCGTTTTTCAGATCCAACGCGTTTACCTGAAGGAGGCATCGTTGGAGCAGCCTAATTCACCGGCCATTCTGCTCGAGCAGGAGCAGCCTTCGGTGGACATTCAGATCGGTGTTGAAGCCGTGCCGGTCGCCGAAGGTATTTACGAAGTTGCGGTGACGGCTACGGTGCAAACCAAGGTCAAGGACAAAACCGTTTTTCTGGTGGAGGCCAAGCAGGCCGGAATTTTCGAGATCCGCAACCTGGCGCAGGAGCAAATGGGCCCGATCATGGGTATTGCGTGTCCGCAAATCGTGTACCCCTACCTGCGCGGTAACGTGGCAGACCTGATTCAGCGCGGTGGTTTCCCTCCGGTCCACCTGTCCGAAATCAATTTCCAGGCGATGTACGAGCAGCAGCAGAACGACGCTGCAGCCAACAACGGCGCGCTGCCTCAGTAATTCCAAAGGCAGTCGATACGGGTTCCCGGCGCACACCGCTTTGGCCATGAAAATTGCCATTTTGGGTGCCGGTGCCTGGGGAACTGCGCTGGCACTGAGCGCCTCAGTGCGGGCTTCCAATCAGGTCGTGTTGTGGGCGCGCGATGGTGGCCAGGCACAGGTCATGGCGCGGGACCGGCATAACGCGCAGTATCTGGCAGGTCACGTCTTTCCGTCCGCCTTGCAAGTGGCGGGCGGCGCCGGTTTCTTGGACACCGACCTGTCCTCTCAAGAACTGATCGTTATCGCTTCACCCATGTCGGGTCTGGCGCAGCTACTGGATGCAGTGCATAAGGTGACGGTTCCTGTGGTCTGGCTGTGCAAGGGCTTTGATCCGCAGCGTGCGGGCGAGCCCGGGCTGATGGGCCACGAAGTGCAATTGCAAAGGGC
>CAIOLZ010000135.1 GCA_903859265.1 uncultured beta proteobacterium | reverse complement strand
GAAAACCTCTAACAGAAATCCAAAAAGAGCAATGCTTGTAGCCGCATGCAACAGCAAATTACCAATACGAAAATAAATAAGCTCCAACCCAAATATTGCTTTGGTCCAAGCAAGTGTTGCATATGGTAGAGAGCGGATTTGAAAAATACCGAATCGCCATTCTGTCACCGGTTGATTACCAGCTTTGTCTAGCAAGAAAAATGCGACGTCATCAAAAAAAATAGGGTTCCACAAAAACTGTCCATAAACAGCTGTCACGCAAAATAAAAGCAATGTCGCCAGCCCGGCGGTGCAAAAATATTTCGTATGACAATTCATAAGCTTCCCAACAAAAAAAGCACCTCCATCGAGGTGCTTTTTACTAGACTTAAGATCCTGATCTGTTTTTACTGCTTGCAAATTGCTGGTGCAGTCAAACAGGTACTGCCATTAGCAACTACCCAAGATACAGGAACGCCTGCACCGCCCGTACCAGTCAGAATATAAGTTTGACCAGTCAACCCGTTCTGAACACCGTTAGCACCAACGGCGGTTGCAGTAATAGTAACGGTAGTAGCAGTTGGGGCAGTGGCAGTTGTGTTAATTCCACCTAAACTTTTCGTTCCGTTAACGCCAGTGTTTACATAAGGAACATCGGCCGGAACGCCATTTGACCCGTTAGTACATTTTGTTCCATCACCTTGATCTTGAAAGCACAATTCAACTGCTGTTTTTACAGACGAAGTTGCTAAAACAACTTCAGTAAACTTAGCCTTCAACGTGTACTGCTGATAAGCAGGCAAAGCCACCGCAGCCAAAATACCAATGATCGCAACCACGATCATCAATTCGATCAGGGTAAAACCCTTTTGCATAGAACGCTTCATCTTTAACTCCTTGTTGAAAAAATAAACCCCACTGGGAACCTGAATTATTGCAGGTTCCGTGCCACCATCGCTAAGCTCGAAAAGTTACGTTTTACAGCACTTTTTGACCCTAATGCGTCACTAAGTGCCGCACCTCACTGACAATTTTCGACGTGGTTGACATTTATGTCACTTTCGCCAATCCACTCCGCCTCCTTAGCCCCCTACTTTATACACACCGACCGCACCATCTTCAAGTCGGTTAAACCCATCATGATTTTTTCCATGCCGTCCATCTTCAGGGTACGCATGCCACCTTCAACGGAGGCGGCGAACAGCTCGGCCACCCGCGCACGTTCCTGAATCAGTTTTTTGACACCGTCATCCGCCACCAGCAGTTCGTGCAGACCAACGCGGCCTTTGTAGCCGCTCTTGTTGCATTTGTCGCAGCCCACAGCCCGGTAGAACTTGACTTGGCCGTTTTCGCCGTAGGTCTCGATCCATTTGTCCACCATCTTTTTGCTCTCGGCGGCGTAGTCCGCCTTCCAGGCTTTGGAATGGCGCAGCTCCTCCGCGTATTCGGCGGCAAAGAGGCGAAGCTCTTCCGCGTCGGGAATATAAGACTCTTTGCAATCGCACAGTCTTTTTGCCAGACGCTGGGCCAGGATGCCCAAAAGCGCGTCGGCAAAGTTGAACGGGTCCATGCCCATGTCCATCAGGCGGGTGATGGACTCTGGCGCGGAATTGGTGTGCAGCGTTGAGAACACCAGGTGGCCGGTGAGTGAGGCTTCCACGCCCATGGACACCGTTTCCTTGTCGCGCGACTCGCCGACCATGATGATGTCCGGATCCGCCCGCAGAAATGCGCGCATGACGAGCGCGAAGTCGATGCCGGCCTTTTTGTTGATCTGCACCTGGCGCAGGCCCTTTTGGGTAATTTCCACGGGGTCTTCGGCGGTCCAGATTTTGGTGTCGGGCGTATTGAGAAACTTCAGAATCGAGTGCAGCGTGGTCGTTTTGCCCGAGCCGGTCGGGCCGCACACATAAAACAAACCATACGGCTTGCTGACCGTGGCTTCCAGACGCGCTTTGTTGTGCGGGGTGAGCCCCAGCTTTTCGAGCGGAATGGGCTCACCGGCGGCCAGAATACGCATGACCACGTCTTCCACGCCGCCGGCTGACGGAATGGTCGCTACGCGCAACTCGATATCGAGCGGGCCGTATTTCTTGAACTTGATCTTGCCGTCCTGCGGCTTGCGGCGCTCGGAAATATCCAGATCGCACATGATTTTCAGGCGAGTCACCATGGCCTGGCGGAAGTGGGAAGGCACCTCCACATATGGCTGCAAGCTGCCGTCAATGCGGAAACGAATGCCGGTTTTCAACTTGCCCGGCATGGGTTCGATATGAATATCAGACACCTTCTGGTGATAGGCGTCGATGATGACCTTGTTGACGAACTTGACCAGTTCGTTGTCCGCTGCCGCCGATTCCAGCGACGATTCATCGGAGCTGTCGTCGATAGGCGCGCCGTCCATGTCGGCGAGCAACTGGTCAATGGTGCTGCTGTCCACCGCCGCACCAAAAAGCTGCGCCAG
>CAIOLZ010000134.1 GCA_903859265.1 uncultured beta proteobacterium | reverse complement strand
TGAAGTACCTGACCGGCACCGAAATCTCGGTCAGCTTTGTGGGAAAAACCGTGCACATCGTGGGTTTGGGGTTTGATGCGGACAACCAGGCGCTGCGGGATGGCCTGTACCGCACGCGTGGCGGGCGCAAGGAGCGCGCTTTGGAAATGGCTGACGGGTTGGCCAAGGTGGGCATCAACGGCGCCTTTGAGGGCGCGCTGCAATTTGTCGGCAATCCGGAACTGATTTCGCGCACCCACTTCGCTCGCTTTCTGGTCGAAAGCGGCGTCTGCAAGGAAACCAACGAAGTCTTCCGTAAATACCTGACTGAAGGCAAACCCGGTTTCGTCCCACACCGCTGGGCTGCGCTCAAGGATGCTGTCGGCTGGATTACCGGGGCAGGTGGCATGGCCATCATTGCGCACCCGGCGCGCTACGGATTGACTGCCAACGAGGAGTATGCGCTGTTCAGCGAGTTCAAAGGCCACGGTGGGCGCGGCGTTGAAGTGGTGACCGGTAGCCACTCCGCAGCGGAATATGTGACTTACGCCGAGACCGCCAAAGAGTTCGGCCTGGCGGCATCACGCGGCAGCGACTTTCACAGCCCTGACGAAAGCCACACCGAATTGGGCACCTTACCCTACCTGCCCGGTGGGCTGACGCCTGTCTGGGAGTTGCTGGCCGACCGGATCCAGTAGCGACCCCATGGCCCAGCGCTTCGAAGTCCACCCCGAAAACCCGCAAACCCGACTGCTCAAACAAGCTGTGGCGCTGCTGGAAAAAGGCGGTGTGCTGGCAGTGCCCACCGACTCCAGCTACGCGCTGGTCTGCCATCTGGACGACAAGGCGGCGGTCGATGCCATGCGGCGCATGCGCGGCGTCGATGACAAACACCACCTGACGCTGCTGTGCCGCGATCTGAGCGAGCTCGCCAACTACGCACGGGTTGACAACAAACAATACCGGCTGCTCAAAGCCGCCACGCCCGGGCCTTTCACCTTCATTCTGGAAGCCAGCAAGGAAGTGCCCCGCCGGGTCAGCCACCCGGCGCGCAAGACCATCGGCCTGCGCGTACCGGAGCACAAAGTGCTGCAGGACCTGCTGGCCCTGCACGGCTCCGCATTGCTGGCGACCACGCTGATTCCGCCCGATGCGCAGGAGCCGCTCAACGATGCCGCAGCCATCCGGGAGCGCTTTGAGCACCAACTCGCCGGCATTCTGGATGCGGGCGCCTGCCCGCTCGAACCCACTACCGTCGTGGACCTGACCGGGGAAACGCCTGAGGTGCTGCGCCAGGGCCGCGGCGACATTGCCCGGCTCGGCCTCTGAGACAATGCGCGCATGGACTTTGCACAACTGATTCAAACCGTTTCGATCTACGCCCTGCCGGTGCTTTTTGCAATCACGCTGCACGAAGCGGCACACGGCTACGCGGCGCGCTACTTCGGCGACAACACCGCATGGAATCTCGGTCGTGTCACCCTCAACCCGGCCAAACACATCGACCCCGTCGGCACCATCGTCATGCCCTTGCTGCTGTACTTTGCAACCTCGGGCTCTTTCCTTTTCGGATATGCGAAGCCGGTACCGGTGCGTTTCGGAAATTTGCGCAACCCCAAGCGCGACATGGTTTGGGTCGCTCTCGCCGGGCCGGCCTCCAATCTGGTGCAGGCGCTGCTTTGGGGTGTGCTTTTTTATGTGCTGCAGATCGTCGGCGTCGAAGAAGTTTTCTTCTATGGCGTGTGCAAGGCAGGCGTGTCAATGAACCTGGGCCTGTGTGTCTTCAACCTGTTTCCGCTGCCTCCGCTCGATGGCGGCCGCATCATGGTGGGCTTGTTGCCAATGCGACAGGCATTGGCCTTCTCGCGGCTGGAGCCTTACGGTTTTTTCATCGTGATCGCACTGATTTACATGCGCATTCTCGACTCGCTGTGGATGCGCCCACTCATGGCCCTGAGCCAGGCATTGCTCAATGTAATCCTGGCCCCGCTGGCCATGCTGGCCTCCTGACATTGCATTGGACCGACCATGCACACCACCCGCTTTTTAACCGGCATCACCACCAGCGGCACACCCCATCTGGGCAATTACGTAGGCTCCATCCGGCCCGCGGTTCGGGCCAGTCTGACGCCCGGCGTAGAGAGTTTTTATTTTCTGGCGGACTACCACGCGCTGATCAAGATCGACGAGCCCGGGCGCATTCAGCGCTCCACGCTCGAGATTGCCGCGAGCTGGCTGGCCGCCGGGCTGGACCCGCAACGGGTCACGTTTTACCGCCAGTCCGACGTACCGGAAATTCCGGAACTCACCTGGTTTCTCACCTGTGTGACGGGAAAAGGCATTCTCAACCGGGCGCATGCGTACAAGGCATCGGTGGACAAAAATACCGCAGCCGGTGTGGACACTGACAGCGACGTCACAGCCGGCCTCTTCATGTATCCCGTGCTCATGGGCGCTGACATTTTGATGTTCAATGCCCACAAAGTCCCGGTGGGCCGCGACCAGATTCAGCACATCGAAATGGCGCGCGACATG
>CAIOLZ010000133.1 GCA_903859265.1 uncultured beta proteobacterium | reverse complement strand
CTGGAACAGACCGTGCATTTCAATGACCCAGGTCACCTCAGCGCGTACATAAGGTCGCAGCACGCTGGCCGCCATTTGTGAGTGATTCTCGGGCGCCAATTCATCGCCCAGATCGTGCAGCAAGGCGGCAACCACCATTTCGATATCCGCGCCGTCATTTTCTGCCCGCGTGGCGCTTTGCAACGAATGTTCCAGGCGGCTCACCCGGTATCCCTGCAGCGAGTTTCCAAGACGCGCAAGCGCCTCCAACAAGCGGTCTGGCAAAGCGGCAATGTAGTCGTGCTCCAGCTTTTGCAGGAACAGGTATTCCGCCTGCGTACCGTCCTTCATTTGGGTGAATTCAACCTGATTCATGGTGCTACTTTCCAAAAATTGTTGTTCAACTGAGTTTGCGCTTGAGCACGCGGTAGCGGCTTCGCGGGCCGTCTCTGTCAATGTAACAACCCTGCAATTGCCGGTGGCCTTCGGCGGTGTTGAATGCAGTGCGCCCATGCAACACCCGGTTGTTGTCGAACATCATCAATTCACCCGGATTGAGCCGGAAATGCAGCTCAAATTTCGGATCCTCAAAAAGTGTCCCCAAACGTTTTCTGGCCGCGTGGTAGGCCCGCGTATCAGACTCTGACATCAAGGGAATGTCATCGAGACGCGGGCTGTAATGGACACCTGTCATCGCGCCTTTGCCATCGAGCTCGATCATCGGTTTGACAGCCACCAACTGGGTGCTTGCATCGCGGTACTCAAACCGTACCGGCACCCGGCTCAGCAGATCGAAGCCCGCGGGATCTTCTGCACGGACCTGCTCAGCTACGGCCAGGCTGTCCACCAAGGTTGAAAAGCCGCCTGAGGTCTCATTTTGCAAACACTGCAGGAGCTGGATACCGGGCACCGGCGTGCGGTACGGGTTGTCCGTATGCGGCCCCAAAGCCACCGGCCGGTAGGCCAGATCGTTGGAGTCCGGGCGGGAATAGACCTCGAAGAAGGAACCGAAGTTGGTGGTTCGGACAAAGCCGAAATGCTGCGCGATCGCGAGAATCGAGTCGGCCTGCACAGGCGTCTGGTTGATCAGCAGAAAACCCAGCCGTATGAAGTCGTCCAGCGCTGCCAGCAACACCGCCTCGTTCTGTAAGTCGGGCCAAGCGTAAACCGGTTTACGGGCGATATCGGCGCGCCATATCTGCGCCTCGGGGCACCCCTCGGTCAGAACCGCTCCTTCGATTAACTCAGCCGCGTCATACCAGCCGGAAAAACCGTCGCTAAATCCAAGATGCAATTGCCCACCCTGAGCACGCGCGCTGGTCAGCGTCAAGTCATCAGGTAGCAGATGGGGGTTCATCAAGCGTTGGCCGGTGACAGCGTCACGCTGGCTTGGGTCGGGACTGCGCGCGCGCAACCAAAGTGCGGGCAATACGACGTCTCCTGCGCTGTCGCGAAGGACCACCGTAGGTACCGCACTTTGGGTCGAAACAAGAATCTCAGGCACGAAAAATATCTCCTTGTATGCGGGAATCGGCAAGAATTTTTTAAAACCATTAGTCTGATTGATCTGGAGCAATTCTTCAAACGAATTAACTTTTGTTGTAGGATAAGTTTTACTACTACCTCACTTATGGAGTCAGCGTGTCCCGCCTTCCGCCACTCAACTGGCTGCGTGCATTTGAAGCCTCAGCCCGTGCGCTGAGCTTCACGGCAGCAGCCCAGGAATTGAGCATGACGCAGTCGGCTGTGAGCCAGCAAATCAAGAGCCTGGAAAACGCGCTGGGCCGCACACTGTTTCTGCGCCGCGCGCGGGGGCTGGAACTTACCGACGAGGGGCGCGGCTATTTACCCACAGTGCAAGCTGCATTCGCACTGTTGGAAGAGGGCACACTGGTGCTCACTGGCAGGAACGCACCGGATGTGTTGGAGCTGCAGGTCAACCTGTCGTTCGCGCTGTTCTGGTTGAGCCCACGGTTGGGAGATTTTTTGGGCCGCTATCCGTGGGTGCAGCTGAATCTGGCAAGCGCAGTGTGGAGTGAAGAACGTCCCAATGCGTCGGCTGCGGTGCAGATCGTTTTTGGACAGGGCAGGCGTGAGGGCAAGGCCGGCAAGCGTCTGACCCGGGACCGTATATTTCCGGTCTGCTCACCCAGGCTGGCGCGGCAGATCCGGTGTCTGGACGACCTGATGCGCCAGCGCCTGTTTGACCTGCCCGGAACCGTGCAAAGCTGGTCATCGTGGTTACAGGCAAACCCCGAACCGACCACCCTGGCGCTACCGGCGATTCACCGGGCCAGCACCTGGGCGCTCAGTCTGGAATGGGCGCAACAGGGATTGGGCGTCGCGCTGGCACACGATACGATTGCCCGGGACCTGCTTGCCAGCGGCAAGCTGGTAAAACCGTTTTCCTTTTCGATACCCATGAAAGAGTCCTACTATCTGGTAGCCCCAGAAGGCTCCCAAACCAATGCCGCGGCCAAGTCATTCAAAGAGTGGTTGTTGCGGGAAATGTCGGTTTTTCAGGAAAAGGAATCTGCCTTATGACACTGCCCATTACTGGTGGCTGTTTGTGCGGCGCAGTGCGCTACACGGTCACCGGACCATTGCGCGATATCGTAGCCTGTCACTGTGAACAATGCCGCCGCAGCAGCGGCCATTTTGTAGCCGCCACGGCCTGCCGAAAAAAGTATTTCACACTCGACAGCGACGCTACCCTCGGCTGGTTCAGCGCGGTAGAAGGTCACCGCCGGGGGTTTTGCACCGCCTGCGGTTCCAGCCTCTTTTTTGAAGCGATAGGCGGCGAGAGGATGTCCATCGCCGCAGGCAGCCTGGATGCTCCGCAAGGTCTGCGCATAGCGGCGCACATTTTTACCGCGGAGGCAGGCGACTACTACACCATTGACCCCAAGGTTGCCTCATCCCCTGTGGGAGAGCACCAGGTCACTCTGCCGCAGTGAAGGGAGCGCTGACTCAGCGTTTAAATGCCGAGACGGTCACGCATCTGGTACCACATGGCGCCCATTGCGGTGAACGGCACACGCAGCGCCCGCCCGCCCGGAAACGGGTAGTGCGGAAGTTTTGCAAATGCACCGAAACGCTCCGCGTCGCCCCGAATCGCTTCGCCCAGCAAGCGTCCGATCAAATGGGTAAATGTCACGCCGTGACCGGAGCATCCTTGCGAGTAGTAAATGTTGTCGCTGAGTTTGCCGACTTCAGGCAAGCGGGAAAGTGTCAGCAGGAAGTTGCCCGTCCAGCCATAGTCAATGGCAACCCCCTTGAGTTGCGGAAAGGTTTTCAACATTTTGGGACGGATGATGGATTCCACTTTTGCAGGATCCCGCGCGCCGTAGATCACGCCGCCTCCATATAGCAAGCGGTTATCGCCCGAGAGGCGGAAGTAGTCCAGCAAAAAGCTGTTGTCTTCCACGCAATAGTCGCAAGGAATGATCTCCCTTGCGCGCGCGCCCAATGGCTCGGTGGCAATCACCTGGGTACCACAGGGCATCGACATCGCAGCCAGCTTGGGCTCGAGTTCACCGATATAGGCATTGCAGGCAACGATTACAAACTTCGCACGCACCTGCCCTTGTGCCGTGTGCACAACGGCGGTTGGGCCCCGGTCAATTCTGGTCACGCCCGAATTCTCGAAAATTACGCCACCCAACTGCTCAAGTGCAGCAGCTTCGCCAAGCGCCAGATTGAGCGGATGAAAATGTCCGCCGGTTGTATCAATCAAAATACCTTCATAGCGATCCGTGTTGACAAATTTTTGCAGCGCACGTTTGTCATCGATCAGCGTCAAGCCCTTGTGCCCCCAGGCCTCCCACAGGGCTTTTTGCTCGGCCAGATCGCGGATCTTCGCCTTTGTCATTGCCGCGTAGATGCCACCATCTTTCAGGTCACACTGAATGTTGTAGGTGGCTACGCGGTCACGAATGATTTGTGCACCTTCAAACATCATCCGGCCCAGCGGCTCGGCCACGGAGCGTCCGAAATTGGACTCGATGACGTCAATGTCGCGAGAATAACTGTGCACAATTTGACCGCCGTTGCGACCTGATGCCCCCCATCCAACCCGCGCCTGTTCCAGAAGCCTGACGGTGTATCCGGCCTCGGCCAGTGCGATACCCGCGGACAGTCCGGTGTAGCCTCCACCAACAATGCAAACATCCGCCTCGACCGTGCCCATCAAGCTTGGGCGCTCAGGTGATGGATTGGCAGATGCAGCGTAATAAGAAGGTGCGTGTGGAATGGGCGACATGGGTTGAACTCCGGAATTTGGCACTATTGCGCGTCGAAGCATGAGAGGCGTTCGACAATGGTGCAAAGTTAACCGATCAACCCCATCGCGCCGAGAACCATTTCAATATTTCAGGATGGGACCACTGATAATATTCACGCTTTGGCACATAGATTGACCCATGCCTATCCACAAGTTTCCTGATGCTCCGGCAAAGCCGGAGGACTATTACCTAGCGCCCGAGAAGTTGATCTCTGGCAATCCCAAACAATCCCTGTGGATGCATTACACCGATGCGAGTAAGCAGTTTTTTGCAGGCGTCTGGCAAAGCGAAGTCGGCAAATGGAAAATTGCTTATACCGAAGAGGAGTATTGCAAAATCCTTGAAGGAAAAAGCGTGCTTACCGATGCGTCCGGTGTCGCGGTCTCGGTCACCGAGGGTGACTCCTTTGTCATTCCGCGCGGATTCGTCGGAACCTGGGAGGTGTTAACACCGACCCGGAAGGAATTTGTCATCTACGAAAAAGCCGCTTCGAAAGAATGACCCGCAAGTCCATCCAGAAGCAGCGCACGGTACAGGCCAGAATCAATCCGGGAAGTGCTTCAATCCTGGCTCTCCAGGCACCGCCGGATACCGGGCAACGTTGAGTTGCATGGCCAGCAGCGTGTAGTAGGCGTTGATTCCGGTCAAGTCCACCACGCCTTTTTTCCCCCAACGCTTTTCAACGCGGGCAAATGTCGCGTCGGAAACCCTTTTGTTGTGGTGCAGCTCCGTCGAAAACTGGTACACCGCGTCCTCATCCTCGCTCATTCCTGTGGGTAAGCGGCCCTCCGCGATGGCATCAATAATTTCAGGCTTGATGCCGACTTTGATCGCGATTGGTTTGTGGTAAGACCATTCGTAATCCTGCCCCCACGCTCTGGCCGTGACAAGAATCGCCAATTCACTCAAAGTGTTTCCTATTGCGGATTGAAACCGCAGGTAATCACCCAATGCACGCGTTTGCGACATGAGTTTGGGGCTGTGCATCAGCGGTTCAAACGGACCGAAGACGGGGCCTTTGCGGGCCGCCTCGAATTCGGCAGCCGCCGCCCGCTGTTCGTTGCTGTACTGATCCGGGGAAATGGCTGGCAGGCGGTCTTCGGCATTCACCGCAGTTGCAATCAAAATGGCCGGCATCATCATTACTAATCTTCCAAAATTCATATTCTGTTTATCCGGTGTTTTAAAGTTTGTCTCACCACGTGCACTTCAGGGACAAAAAACCCATCGGTCACCATCACCGGCGGGAGCACTTCGCTTGGCGGATCGGACGGGTTTTGGCAGTACATCGGACCGGGGAACGCTGACCACCTTCGGCTGCGCAGTGCCGAGGCACGCACTGATACACCCTCGTGAACTTTGAACCCGACAACTACCTGAACCCGTTTGCGCGCTTCGCCGTCAAGACTGCTGGCGGATACAAGAGAAGATTCTACCAACGCCGCAGTTTGCCGCGTTAGCCGCGCGGACAAGTTGTCTCTTGAAGGATCCCAAATTCCGAAATCGGTGCCCGATGGAATTCCGGGCGCGATTGATCGCCTGCATTGGGCGGCGTACAGACTTGGCCACCATGTACGTCGTCGCTGGCGAAGCCAACACAAATACAACGTATTTGGATCGCTTTTCGCTCTTTATCGCACCAGCAAAATCAATAGGCTATGCATGCGGCAATTCCACCAAGACAAAGTAGCAAAGGCGCACGCCCATGACGATCAGCTCAATTTCAACCGGGACAGACCTCAATGGGGCGACCGCAAGTCTCTTGGGCGCTGCCACCACCGCATCACAGGCAACTGCGGCAACCAGCGGCGTGCCCGCATTTCTGAGCACCGCAGACCAACGCATCCAGACCGATTTAAGCGTCACCACGGCACAGATCTCGAACTTTGGAGCAATTCAGTCGGCGCTGTCAGATAACCAGGCCGCCGCACAGGCCATGACAACGCTCTCCAGCGCTGCCACATCGGCCGATGCCACCACTGCGCTCGGCAATTTCTTCAATACCTTTAACGCCGCCATCAGCGCTGCCACGACGGCTTCAGCAGCATCCGGAACAGGCACCGCTGCAGATCGTGCCACTGGCATTGTGCAGGACCTGAAATCGGCTCTGACTACGGATCCGTCGATTGAAGATGCCATGCAAAAGCTGGGCTTGACGATTCAGCCCGATGGCAGCCTGGCGCAGAACCCCCAGCAATTCGCCAACTCCCTGGCGGCAGACCCGAGCGGTACATTGGCAGCAATGGCGCTGATTGGCGGCAAAGTTGACGCTGTTACCGGCAACGAGCTTGCCTCTGGCGGGGCAGTCAGCGCGGCACTGGCGACACTGAATGCGAAGAGCACCACTTTGACGGCAGAACAAAGCGCCGTGCAGTCACTGGAGCAGACCATGGCAACGGTGGACGCTTCGGACCCATTCACATCCACCGATTCCTCCTCATCGCTGATCACCGCGGAGGACCCGTATACGTCAACCGCCGCGACCTCCGCCTCAAACCTTACTTCAAGTGTTTACAGCGCTGGTGTTGCCGCATACCAATCCAACATGCCTATCGCGTGATAGCCAGATGGTCTGGCGGCAGTCCTGCAAGTTGGCGCTGGTGGATCTGCGCATAGGCCGATTCCAGATGGCGCGTGAAGCCGCGTGTTTGGAACACAGGCGCGAGGTCGCGCTGGCGCAGCAAATGTTGCCGCGAGTGCTGCAATTGCGCGGGCTGCGCAGACAGCGAAATAGCCAGCATTTCATACTCGGTAAGACTATCCGTGACCAGTTCACAAAGGTCCACGGATTGCAAAAGACTCGCTGCCACGCGGGAGGCCATTGACCCAGCTGTGCAAGTGAGTACCGGGCAGCCCATCCACAGCGCGTCGCTGGCATTGGTGTGTGCGTTAAACGGCAGGGTATCGAGAAACAGGTCGGCCGCCGCAATGCGGGCCAGATGCTCAGCCTGGGAGACCACCGGTGCAAAAACCAGACGGTGCGGCGCCACCCCATGCAGGCTTGCATGCCGGCGCAGCGCGGGGGCGACGTCTGCATGGTCTTCCAACAGCCACAGAACGCTCTCCGGCACGCTGCGCAACACGCGCATCCAAAGCTCGAACATTTCGGGTGTAATTTTGTAATTGCTGTTGAAACAGCAATACACAAAACCGCTGTCCGGCAGGCCCAGTTGAGCACGGCGCGGGCAACCGTCGGACCGGGCACGCTGGTCGTCGTTGACCTGGTAGCAGTCCGGTAGCCAGATCAATTTTTCGCTGAAGTGCTGCACCATCTCGGGTGGTACCACCTGTTGATCTGCAATGAAGTAGTCCATGAAATCCGCCCCAAGGCTGCCGGGATATCCCAGATAGTGCACCTGCAACGGAGCAACGCCCAGCGCAAACAGACCCAACCGGTTGCTCTGGGTATGGCCCTTCAGATCGATCGCAATGTCAAGCCCCCGCTCGCGCGCCAGTTGCGCCGCTTGCGGATCGCTGAGGTCAGCCACATCGATGAAGTCATCTGCCGCAGCGCGCAAACGGTCCTGCATCCGGTCGGCCGTGCGCGGACCATAGGAAAAAAGCAGCACCTCAAAAGTATTGCGCTGGTGATATTCGATTAGCCCCGCCATCAGATGCCCGGTTGCGTGGGCATGGAAGTCGGCGGAGAAATACCCGATCCGGATTTTGTCTTGTCGCGCCTTTGGACGTCCGTGGCCCCGCCAGCGGTCGCACGGTGGATGCGCGAACTGAACCCACGTCCGGGCCATCCCGAGCTGCAATGCTGCGTCAGCAGTCACAGCCAGGCCGGCAAACGGCGGGCACAGCGGACGCCCGTCTAGCGCCGCTTCGCAGACCCGTTCCCGTAACGCACGAAATTCATCGT
>CAIOLZ010000132.1 GCA_903859265.1 uncultured beta proteobacterium | reverse complement strand
TTCGTCCAGGGCCACCATGCGAGCGCTGCCCTTGAGTGTGTGAAAGGCGCGGCGTATGGTGGTCTGGTCAGCCAGATTGGACGGGTCTGCCGCCAGCGCCCGGGCCGCAACCAGCCCGTTGTGAATGACCTCGCGGGCTTCATCCAGGAAAATGCCCTGCAAATCATCCTCTTCATCGCCATCGCCATCCATGGCGTCGCTGCTGGCGACCGCAGGCGGCAGGCTTTGGGCTGGTGTAGCTGGTGCCGCTTCGCTGGCAGCCGCCTGGGTCTGCAAGACAGGCGCTTGCGGCGCCTTCTCTGCGGGGGCCTGCTCTGCGGGAGTCAGCGCAACAACAGGTGCAACCGTCGCCGGCTCCGTCGTCTGCTGCACCACGGCGCGTTCGCGCCCCATGCGGGGTTTGAACTCGCCCAGGTCGTCGTCGTACACAAACAATGTTTTGGCCAGTGCACGCTGGTAGCTCAGCATGTCGATCAGCAAGCCCATGGCGCCCAGGCTGTTTCCCAGCTTTTCAAAAATACCGGCTCTTGCCGACGCAACGTCAATGTCGTCCACCATGAACTGTTCGACGCTGGAGCGCATACGCTGCGCTGCTACCGACGGCTGGTCAAGCCCTAGCACCGAGAAAACACCGCGCATCTGGGCCAGCCGGTTGGGGACCTCGCGCAGCGGCGATTTGTCTTGCGGATCACGGAAAAACTTGTCCAGCGATGTCTCGACCTCTGCCAGGGAGGTGCGCAACTCATCGACCACACTGCCCATCGTCTGCCGGTCGCTCACGCGCCGGTAGAGGTCCTCCATCCAGCTCTCCAGTGGCTCTGCTTGCGCACCAGCGACAACATGCTGCAGGCGTGCAGCCAGTCGGCCGCTGCGCTCGGCCATGTGGTTGTCCGTTGGATCCAGGTCGTCGTAAGCGGCTTCCAGATAGAGAACTGCGGTAGCAACTTCCATGGCCACGGCGGGGTTCGGTGCCGTGCCAGACCGGATGACCGAATCCAGCGTCACCGTCAACGCCCGCGCCAGCGCTGCACTTTCGGGATGCAACTTGACGATGGATTCTGATACCGCTGCAAATTGCTCACCCGCCACTTTGAGCCGGTTGACGTCGCCGCCGGCCAGACCGGACCAGGTTTCTGCGGCCGAGGCAATGCGCTTGCGCGCCAGCACCAGCTGCGCCGGATCGAAACGGCCAAACTGTTCGGTCTGGTAATCCACCGGCTTGAATGTTTCCAGCCCGTAGGCGCTGCGCACCGCGCCCAGAAACGGCGGCACTTCGCCATCGGCCGGTTGAGCCATGGCGCAGAAAAAAACCAACTCCTGCGCCATTTGCTCCGAGGGTGTCTGACCGCCTTTGGCCAACGCAGCGTACTGCTGCAAGATACGTGACGCAGTGCGCTTGGTGTACACATCCTGCGCCAGCAAGCCCAGCGACAACGCTTCATAAAATCCTGCAGCCATCAGCCAAAAGCTGCGTTCGTTACCAGCACTTTGGGCAGCGGCCAGCCCGGCGCAGTAACCCGCCATGCGTGCAGCAGCCTTGGCGTCACCACTTTTGACGATTGGCAAAACTGCCTGATCAAGCCGGGCGCGGGTTTCCGGCGCGTATTGCAAGGCGCCGAAAGCCGCAACACCTGCTGGTAACTCAACTGCCAGCCAGCGCCACTCCAGGGGCCACAAATCGACCGGATGAATGCGCTCGGCTCCGGCCTGCGCCATCACCGCCCGGTATTGCGGAAACAGGGCCACCGGCGAGGCGCGCTTTCCCTTGAGTACGCCCTCGAGGTATTCGGTCAGCGCAAAACTGGCGCGCTCCACGCAAATGGCCGCTTCCTCGCTGCAGGATTCCGGCCGCTGCAAAAACTTTTGCGCCAAGGCTTCCATGGCATGCAGCAACTTCGCAGGTGACTGCAAGCCAACCATTTCCAGGGCGCCGACGGCCTGGTGCAACTGCGTGCGGGCGATTCTCAAGTGGCTGGTGTCCAGCTCTTCGAGATCCGAGCCGCGGGCTAATTCGGCATCCCGCACGAACCGGCGCGTCGCCTTGGTTGCCCCTTCCAGCGACTTGCGCAATTCGTCCAGTACCCAGGCCAAGGGGCCCAGATCGTCAAGGATGGCAAGACCTTCAGGCGCGGAAACGGTTGGCAGCATGTTTCAGTCTTTTCTGGTTTGCTGGTGCGGCCCAGCGATCACGCAATTTTGAAACGCGAAACCGACTGGCGCAGTTCATCGGCCATGCGTGAGAGTTCACGCACCTGGCCGGCCGTAACCCGCGTTCCCTCTCCGGTTTGCTCGGTCACCGCAAAAATGTGCTGAATGTTTTCGGCCACCACGTTGGCCAACTCCGCCTCGCGCGAGGCAGAGTTTGAAATCTGCTCAATCAGGTCGGATACCCGGCGCGACACGCGGTCAATCTCCGACAGCGCCGTACCGGCGTTATCGGACAATTTGGCCCCTTCGACCACACCCTGTGTGGAACGTTCCATGGCACCTATGGCGTCTTGCGTGTCGGTCTGAATGGCTTTCACCAGCGCCGCAATCTGGCGCGTCGCGTCGGCAGAACGCTCTGCCAAACGTTGCACCTCTTCGGCCACCACCGAGAAGCCCCTTCCCGCCTCACCCGCCGACGCTGCCTGAATCGCAGCGTTCAAAGCGAGCACATTGGTCTGCTCGGTAATATCCGAAATCAGTTCCGTAATTTCCCCGATCTCCTGCGAGGATTCACCCAGCCGCTTGATGCGCTTGGAAGTCTCCTGAATCTGGTCGCGGATCGAATTCATACCGCCAATGGCGTTTTGCACCGCGGTCAGGCCAGTTTCGGCGGCCTGCAAGGACTGGCGCGCAACACGGGCAGATTCCTGGGCTTGCGCAGAGACGTCGTTAATACGACCCGCCATCTCCAGAACCGAGCGTCCGGTCTCCCGAATTTCGTGCAATTGCTCGTTGGATGCGGCCAGCAGTTCGGTCGAAGTAGCGTCCACGTCCGATGTGGTCTGGGCCACCCGCGCTACGGTGCTTTGCACACTCGACACCAGAGACCGGAGTTCTTCAACGGTGTAATTCACCGAGTCTGCAATGGCGCCGGTAATATCCTCGGTCACCGTGGCCTCCTGGGTCAGATCACCTTCAGCTACGGTCTGCAATTCGTTCATCAAACGCAAAATGGCGGCCTGGTTGGCGTCATTCACACGCTTGGCTTCCTGTTCCTGGCGTTCCGCTTCAACCCGCTGGTCTTCTGCAGAGACCTGCCGACGACGGCTGTCTTGCAACTGCACATAGGCAAGTCCGCCGGCAGATGCAATCGCCAGCAAGGCCGCCACCAGCAAAATTGCCAGCGACGCATTGCTCACGCCGGTTTGGCCGGACAACTGCGCTTGCAAGTCTTCCAGGCTACGCCGCAAGGGTTCACTGTCCGCAATGATGGACGCTTGCGCTTCACGCGCTGACACCAGCCCCTGCAAATTTCCCAGTATCGAACCAGCCTGCACCCGTGTGTCCTCGTACATTTTGATGAGTGCCTCGATGCGCTCGCGCATCGCCGGATCCTTGGCAGCCGAGACATGCATTTCAGCGCTGCCGTCGAGCAAAGCCTGCGAAATTTCCTTGAAAGAATTCAGGTCCTTGCCAAGCAGGAACACGGCTTCCGGGCTAACACCCTCCGATGTCAGAAACTCGTTCGACGATTTGCCGATGCGCTGGGTCAAAGTCGATAGCTCACCGACGGCCGAGATTTCAGACGAGGGTGCGTTTTGCTGCAACTTCATCGACAAAATGGTTTTGGTAATTTCCAGCAAGTCTGCGGATTGCCGGTTGATCAAACGCAGCGCTGATCCGATTTGCGTCAGAATTTTTTCCTGTCCCATGACGGCTTTGGCGCCTTTCTCGGCGCGCTCGGCCAAAGGCACTGCCTTGTCCAGGTTGGCGCGATATGCCTCATCCAGAGCACTCAGTCGCATGGAGTCATCGCCGACCTGCAATGCGTGAATCGTTTTGCCCAACACTCCGGCGCTCTCGGCAACATCCGGAAAAGCCTGTGCGCTGCCAACCAGTGCCTGTGTCACCGACTTGGCAAGTCGCTGCGACTGCATCAGCACCTGACCGGTTGCGCCCAATTGCTGGGCCGCTTTGTCTGACTGGCTCAATGCATAAACGGTCACCGCCCCCAGCATCAACAACGAAGCGCCCAGCATAAAACTCAAGGAGCGCTGATGTTCCTGAACGGTGCGGCTGCCCAGGCCAAACACTTTGATAAGGTCACCTTTGGGCCGCGCTTCAGCGGTGGCACCCGCAACGGCTCCGGCCGCTTCGGCCGGAGCCTGCTCTACCACGGGCTCGGGCCTTGGCTGAGGCGGTTGTGCGGTTTGCGTACTGGTGGTGTCCGACAGACCGTCCGGGGTGGCAAGGCTCAGGCGCGAGTCAAGCTCGGATTCGACCGGCTTTTTCGCGATGAAATTCTTGATTTTTTCGACCAATGACATGGTATTGCCCTAACTAAGCACTGATGCTCAAAAACTGGGGAGACTGGGCCAGCGCGCGCAGGTTGATTTCCTGCCATTCCAACCCTTCGGAATCAACCAGACGATTGCCGAAATAAGCGGGCGCCTGAGCCCGCGGCGCCTCGGACCTGGTAAACGCGTCACTGCCACGCAAGCCGGCCAGCAGGTCAACTTGCACTGCGCAATTGACTTCCAGCAGCGCATTGAGCGTCACGACGCTGGCTTCGGCCGAAATCGAAGCGGCGCTCGCACTACCGGTATCGGCTGCGGTATCACCTTGCGCCGCCAGGAAATCTGCCAGGGCAACAACGCCCCACAAACCTCCTCGGATGTTCACCACACCCCGAAACCAGCCCTTGGCATAG
>CAIOLZ010000131.1 GCA_903859265.1 uncultured beta proteobacterium | reverse complement strand
GCCCGTGAATCACCGCTGCTCAGGGCACTGCCCGGGGCACGCTATCCGGTCATCACGACCACACCCTCACTATCGACCCGTCTGGAAAATGTGCTGACACGGGTGCTTTCCAGCCTGGATACGACCTCTGACAATCTCAACGCGATTCTCAGTACCCAAAACCAGCAGGCCCTGAGCGCTACCCTCACCGACATGGCCCGCATCACGCACACGCTGGCGCAGCGCAGCAAGACGATTGACCGGGCCATTGGGGATGCGGGCGGCACCCTGCACAACACAGCCACCGGTTCCGCACAATTGGCCCCCGCTCTTGCGCAAATAACCCTGGGCGCGGCGGCGGTCGAGCGCATGGGAAACGCTGTCACGCAAACTTCCAAAGGTGCGGATGCTGCCGTGACGGCCATCGGTGCCGATGCCCAGCGCATTGACAGCATCACGCTGCCCGAACTTGAGCAGCTGCTGTCCGACCTGAGCGTACTGAGCGCCTCCATCCACCGGCTAAGCGAACAAACCGAGCGCTCCAACTCAGGGCTGGTCTTTGGCCACAGCACGGCACAGCCAGGCCCCGGTGAAGACAACACGATTGGACAAAAACCATGAAATATTCAGCCCTCGACCGCAGGCGTATGACCGCATCCCTCGGCGCGTTGGCTTCATTTGCGCTGCTGTCGTCGTGCTCGCTGCTTGCAAGCAGGCCGGCGACGCCCTTGCATACCTACGCGCTGGACAACGCCGCCACAGGCGCCGCCCCGGCCAGCCCATCCGGTAACAACAGGCTTGTGTTGCTGGTTGATATGCCACGTGCCATGCCCGGCTGCAACAGCAACCATATGGTCTATATCCGCAATCCAATGCAGCCGCAGTCGTATGCCAACAGTGTGTGGATGGATACGCCGGCAAACATGCTGGCGCCGCTGCTGCAAACCCGTTTGGCGCAAAGCGGTGACTTCCGTGCAGTCCTGCTGAGTCCCAGCGCAGCCAAAGCGGATTTACGTCTGGACTCCACCATCATCAGCCTGCGGCAGAACTTTTTAAATCAGCCCAGTACCGTGCAATTTCGCCTGCAGTTGACCCTGCTGGACAACGCCTCCAGGGAGGTGCTGGCGGTGCATGTCCTGGAGGTCGATGCGCCCGCACCGAGTGAGGATGCTGCGGGCGGAGCGCTGGCAGCCAACGCCGCCGTGCAGCAGGGTCTGGACCAGACGGCAGCCTTTGTCCGTGCTGCCCTGGTGGCACTTACCCGTTATTGACGGGCACCCGTCATCTGGACGTCAACCCGACGGTCCGGTTGCAGGCACGCAATCAGCGCTTTGGTCGGCTTGGTACCCACGCAATCTTCCGGCTTGGTCACGGGGTTGTTCTCGCCCCGGCCGCTGGCGTTGATCGTGGCGCTCTGCAGTTGAGGGGTCGTGGCCAGATAGTTTTTGACCGCCTGGGCACGGGCCGTTGAGAGCTTGTCGTTATAGGCTGCGGTCCCGATGCGGTCGGTATTGCCTTCCACGCTGATGGAATCAAAGCTTACGCCCTCGGTGCTCTTGGCAAAGTTGTCCAGCACCTCCTTGGAGTTCGGACCCAGCACGGCTTTGTCAAAGCCGAACATGGAATCGGCAGAGAGTCGTACCACCTTGGGTGCGGGTGGCGCGGGCGCCACCGGCACCAGTACCACGACCGGCTCGGCCACAGGCGCAGGCTGCGGCTCTGCAACCGGTGCTACATAGACCGCGGGCGTCATGACCACCGGCGGTGTTGCAGCCTTGCGTCCAATCGGGAAAACCAGTGACAAGGAATACACATTGACATCGCCCCGGTTGTCAAAGGCGTCGTTGATCCGGTAATGCTCCACTTCACCCCGCAACTGCATCGAGCTATTGAATTCGTACTGAAGTCCCAACCCGAGCTTCAGGTTGGTGTCGTATTTGCTGGGCTGACTGCTGCCCGGTGTCAGCGTTCCCGAACCATTGAACGTGTCGTGGGTATAGGAGTAGGCGGCACCGATACGGCCAAAGGCAGAAAAGCGATCACTGAGTGGCACGGTCCCGATGACATCCAGATTCAACCCTTCCACTTCATACTTGCCGCTCACTGACCCAAGGCGTGGCGCAGGTGCTGCGGCGTTGTAAGTGAACTTGCCCAGGTTGTAGTAACCGCCTTCCAGAGAAAAGTTGCGGTTGAACTGATAGCCACCAAAAATCTTGTAGGCGGTATCCGCCTGATTTTGGCTTTGCACGGCCGCACCATTGCCCAATCCAAAGAGGCTGTTGTTGGTATCGTCCGGGCTGATCAGCGAGTTGGACTGCCCGACAGATGCTCCCAGATAGTAGTAGTTTGCGTCTTGCGAATGGGCGACGCCGGCCAATGCCACACCGAAGGTGGTCAGACATGCCAGGCGTGTCAGGTGAAGGGTTTTCATAGAGGGTCCAGAGTAATGTTGAAATGGCTACACCCTTTCATTCTTGAACGTCACCGCGCAGACGTATGTACGACCACGCACAGACTCCGAAAAGTGCTGCATCCAGATTGGCGTTTGTGGCGCGGCTGCGCTGGCCGCCGGGCGTTGAAGCCTGACGCTTACTGGGGCAGCAGGCGCTCGTATTCGCGCTTGACCAGGGCATAGCATTCGCAGGCGTGCCGCTCCACACCCGCGCGGTCCAGTACGGTGATGTTGCCGTCCTGGTAACGCAGCAGTCCTTCATTCTGCAGCCTCAATGCACCGCTGCGCATCACCTCACCACTGACGCCCAGCATGTTTGCAATCATCTGTTTGGTCATGTGCAATTCCATTCCCTGATAACGATCCAGGGTCAGCAGCAACCAGCGGCACAGCTGCTGGTCCAGGGTATGGTGTTTGTTGCAGGCACCCGTCTGCGTGACCTGGGCTATCAATGCCTGCGTAAAGCTGAGGAACAGATGCATCACCGGCTTGCAGTCCTCGAATTGCTCCCTGGAGAATGCCGCCGGAACGCGGTAGCCGAAGCCTGCGTTTTGAACCAGTGCGCGGCTCGGCGTGGAGCCGCCACCCATAAAAATAGTGATACCTACAAAACCTTCATTGCCAATGATGGCGACTTCGGCGGACTCGCCGTTTGCCATCACGTACAACATGGAAACAATTGCCGTGGTCGGAAAATACATATGTTCCAGAGTCGTTCCCGACTCGTACAGCACCATGCCCAGTGGCATCTCCACATGCTCCAGTTCAGGCAGCCATTGCTCGTAAATATCAGGAGGCAAGGCCGCCAGCAAATGGTTTTGCATCGGAGATGCAGAGACGAAAGGCGTGTTCATAATTTTCCAGCCAGTGGCTGTGATCCGGTTGGGCGCTTAGCCCTGGGTGGTAAATACCCAGCTTGCTACAAGCCCGGGATTTGATCGGTGTGCTGGAACACATACACGGCTCATGCTGTTGCGACACTGGCTTCTCGGTATCTATCCCGGGACACTGTTTGCGACCGTCATGTTGTGGTTGGCGCGCGCCACGCCGGCCTTGATACCGATTTGATTGCTCACGCCTGTAACACCCCTCAGAAACTGCACAGCGCGGGCGGCGGCGAGACGCTGGTATTGCCAGTCCAGGTTACCCGACAGTGTGACCCAGCCCTTTTCCACCTGAACTTTCACGTTCTTGCTGGTGGGGGTGCCCAGCCAGTCGAGCGCGGCCTGAACGGACGATGCAATCGTTGTGTCATCACGTTGTCCAAAACTGGAAAGCTTCACTTCAATGTCCACGCACAGGGCACGTACCCCTGCCACGTTTTGTGCGGCCCGGCCAGCGCTTATTTTTTCAAGGTAGCTACCAACATGGCCCGAGAGCGTCACCACACCGTCCTGCACCTCCACACCAATGTGCTCGGCATGCACCGAAGGCAACCGCTGAAGTTCAGCCAGAACATCCTGCTGCAACTGGGAATCTGTTTTCATGCGGTTCTTTCAAAATTCGTCGGAGGATGTAATTTGCGCGCGAAACAACAGCGCTTCAGTGCGACAGACAACATACAGGCGTCGCAAGGCTGGTTGGAGGATGTTGCGTTGCACGGCGTACAGACTTTTGGTTCCTGAAGATCTACCGTGACGATCTTCATCGCGCAATTTTCGAAGTGAACGCCATCAACACAGCCACAGCCATAGCGGAACCCACGGCGACCGCAGCGGCTGCTGTCCCTCTGACCCAGGCCGCGCTGCAGGTAGAGGGTTTGACGCGCAAGTTTGGCGATTTCGTAGCGGTGCACAGCGTGTCATTCACCGTCAACCGGGGCGCAATTTTCGGACTTTTGGGCTCCAATGGCGCAGGCAAGAGCACGTTAATCAAAATGCTGACCACGCTCTTGCCGCCTACTTCTGGCGACGCCTTGATTGCAGGCCTGAGCATCGTGCGCGAACCCGCGGCAGTGCGTGCCCGCATTGGCTATGTCCCTCAAATGCTGTCGGCCGATGGCGCTCTGACCGCCCGCGAAAACCTGCTCTTCTCGGCGCGGTTGTATGGCGTGCCGTCCGCCGAACGCCGCGCCCGTATCTCTGATGCCCTGCATTTGATGCAACTCGAAGATGCAGCAGACCGTCTGGTCAACACCTATTCCGGTGGCATGGTGCGACGCCTGGAGCTTGCCCAAGCCATGCTGCACCATCCATCGGTGTTATTTCTGGACGAGCCGACCATCGGGCTCGACCCGCTGGCCCGGCACGCCGTCTGGGACCGTCTGCGCGCGCTGCGCAAAGACTTTGCCATGACCGTCCTCTTGACCACCCATGACATGGACGAGGCGGGCAGCCTGTGCGACGAGCTGGCAATCCTTAACCTGGGACGACTGGTCCTCCAGGGCAAGCCGGCGGATTTGTGCGCTGCGCTGTCACCGACGGCCACGCTGGATGATGTGTTCGCGCGCTACTGCGGCAGCAAACTGCAGGATTGACACCATGGGAATTTCCAAGTTTTTTCTGGAAACCGCAGCAGTCGCTGATGTGGAACTGCGAAAGCTGATTCGCGATCCGACTGAGCTGGTGTCGCGCGCGGTGCAGCCGGTGTTGTGGCTGACTGTGTTCGGTCAGGTCATGGCGCAGGTGCGGGGTATCCACAGCGGCCCCGGAAGCTATCTGGTTTTTATTACACCGGGAATTCTGGCGCAAAGCGTTTTGTTCAGTGCCATCTTCTATGGCATTGCCGTGATCTGGGAACGGGACCTGGGCGTGGTCCACAAGCAGTTGGTGAGTCCCGCTTACCGCAGTGCCCTGGTTCTGGGCAAGGCATTGTCGGCAGGCTTTCGCGGGCTGGTGCAATGCGGTGTGATTTACGCGCTTGCGGCGCTGATGCACCTGACCCTGCGCTACGAGCCGCTCTCGGTTGTTGCGGTGCTGTTTACTGTCATGCTCGGGTCTGCCCTGTTCTCCACCTTCTCGCTGATCATTGCCTGCATCGTCAAAACGCGGGAACGTTTCATGGGTGTAGGGCAGGTTCTGACGATGCCGCTTTTCTTCGCCAGCAGCGCCATCTATCCGTTGGACCTGATGCCCGGGTGGCTGAAAATGGTCGCACGCTTCAACCCGCTGACCTATCTGGTGGACGCCCTGCGCAGCCTGATGGTTCCCGGTGAATGGGTGCTGGCCGCCGTGGTTACGGATCTGGGAATTCTGACGGCGACAGCCCTGTTGCTCATGGCGATCGCCGTCAGGCTCTATCCCACGCTGGTGCAGTAATCAGACAGTGGGCTGCTGACCGGGCATGGTGAAGGCCAACACCGCGCAACTGGTGATGGCCGCAAGGAAACACCAGACAGAAATAAACCAGAGGTTGTAAAAAACCATTGTGATGACCAGCGAGAGCGAGATCAACACACCGAACCATCGCACAGCCCGGTGGCTCGACAGCAGCGGGCTGATGCAGGCACCCAGCAGATACAGACCGGTTGCAATGGCCTCATGAAAGTGCGGAAAGATGTACGCAATATGCGCGCCTGTGACTTCTGCGCGGATTTGCAGATGGGTGAGTTCAACCAGCAGAAAAAGACTCGCCGCCGCGCCCGCAACCACGACGCACCATTGCGCTTTGCGTCGCAGCGGATGCGGCTCCAGCAGCACCACAGCGACCGGTATATAGACCGGCCAGATAACCTGGGAAAAGGCGGAGTAGGCATGGGTCAGCAAGGGGCCACAGCCCTGGGGCTGGGCAAAAGTCAGCCAAAGTCCACCTTCGAGCAGTTGCTGGATTCCAAACAGGACCGGTATCAACGCGTAGGGGATTGCGCGGCCGACATGGGTCTGGCCCACTGCAACACTGCCAAGACCCAGCAGCACTGCACCGGCGCTGAAACTGGCAGTGGCTGAAAAGCACATCAGGCGGCGACGGCGTTCAGCGCGGCATCGACCGTTTCCTGCGCCTGCACCAATATGCGTTGCAAATGCGCCGGTCCCGAAAAACTCTCTGCATAGATTTTGTAGATGGCTTCAGTTCCCGAGGGCCTGGCCGCGAACCATCCGCTGCGGGCGGTGACCTTGATGCCGCCGATGGCCGCGCCATTGCCGCTGGCGTGGGTTTGCACTGAGACCACGGGTTCGCCGGCGAGGTCGCCGGCCAATATGTCCTGCGGCGTCAGCGCGGCAAGCCGCAGGCGCTGCTGCTGTGTCGCTGGCGCCTCGATTCGACCCTCGAATGGCTGACCGAGTTGCGCGGCAATCTTCTGGTACAACGCGCCGGGGTCCGTTTGGCTGCGCGCAGTGATCTCGGCGCTAAGCAAGGCCGCAATCATTCCATCCTTGTCGGTGCTCCACGCGCTGCCATTGCACCGCAAAAAAGCGAGCCCACCACTTTCTTCCCCACCGAAACCCAGACTCGCGTCCAGCAGTCCCTGGGAAAACCACTTGAACCCCACCGGCACTTCCACCAGGTGGCGGCCCAGTCGTGCCACCACGCGGTCAATCAGTTGGGAGCTCACCACCGTCTTGCCAATCGCGGCAGATGCGCGCCACTGCGGGCGATTGCGAAACAGGTAGTCGATGGCCGCAACAAGATAGTGGTTGGGCAACAGAAGTCCGGCACCCGGGGTCACAATGCCATGGCGGTCATGGTCGGTGTC
>CAIOLZ010000130.1 GCA_903859265.1 uncultured beta proteobacterium | reverse complement strand
GAAGTAGGGCGTAAACGAGTTGTAGTCCGGTGCTTGGCTCAGGTTGAGGTTGATGACGCGCTTTTTGTCGCGCACGGTGATGAGGGCGGCGCTGTAGGGGTGCGTGCTGTCAGTAGGAAGGTTGTACCAAGTCCGGGTGTGGCGCGGTTGCGTACTGTCAAGCCAGCTTTGGAAGGCGTTGTCGCTGAGCGGGGCTTTGTCTTTAAAGCCCATTTCGTTCCAGCGGTTGTTGACGTAGAGAAATTGGTGCAGCAGGCTGAAGTTTTCGCCCATCACGCGCGGCTTGCCACGGTAGGCATCGGTGCCACGGCCTTTAACCCACATATTGACCGAAGGTGTGGGCAGCGTAGGGTCGTACCAGAAGGTATTGAATCGCTGGGCGGCTTTGTAGATAAAGCTGTAGGCAATATTGGTTTCTTGCGCGGTGAGCACACCGGCCTTGGCCGCAGCAGTGAGCACTTCCATAAAAGCGGTGTCGCCATAGGGCCCGATGGAGCGGCCGTAGTTAAAGCCTTTGCCGTCCACATTGAGTTGCGGCAGGATCAGGTCAACCGATTTGCGCAGATAGCCTTTGAGCTCGGGGCCGAGGTTGGCCGTGTTGTCCATCTCAAAGGTGCGCTCCACCACTTCGCCGATGAGCAGCGTGCTGTAACGGTCAAAGCGGGCTTGGTCGTAGTAGGTGCTGTTTTTGTTGGATGCTTCGTCGGAGAAGCCGCCGGAGGAGTCGCTACGAATGTGCTGCTCCAGGGTGTAGAGCAGGGCATCGCGGGCGTTCATGGCAGACACGCTCGTCAGATTAGGGTCGGTGGCGTTAAAAGTTGGATTGTCCCAGCCGAGCTTTTGCCGCAAGCCTGCTATGCCATAAGAGACGGCATAGTAGTTTTGTGCGGTGTTGAGGGTTTTGACGTCGATGGGGGTACCTAAAGCCGGGCAGGTGTCGGTGGTGCCAGAAGCGTCCGGGCCGAACATGTCACAAAAACTCAAACGTTTTTGCAGCAGGGCCAAGGTGGCATCGCTAAAGGCTTCATTGAGCATGCCTTGGGCTTTGAGGTTGTTGAGCGCCACCAGGTAGTAGTACTCACCCCAAGAGGTGTTGGCATAGACATAGTTGCCCGTTGTCGGGTCTGTGCGGATCATGGCCTCGGTCACTTTTTTGTAGGTGGCCAGATAGTCCGCATAAGCGGGATCGTTTTTGGTCTTCATGTCAATCAGGACGTATGACAGACCGAGCGCCAATTTGCCGGGCAGGAATTTGTCGCCGGTGTTGGTGTCAAGTACTTTCACTGGTGTGCCATCACCCAGGTCCATGGCAATTTTGGTGAAGTCCGGCGCGGCTTTGATGAGGTCGAACAAGGCGCGCATCTGCTCCATCATGGTTTTGGGAATGCTGCTGCCAGCGGGGACTTGCGTATCTGCCGCGCCATAGACCATGCCGTTGAGGGACAGCGCGTTGGAGGTGGGGTCCAGAACCTCCACATTGTCACGGTCAGGCGCAAGGGCGGTGCCGGAGCCGCCACCGCATGCGCTTAACGCAAGCAGTGTGGTCGCGCTCAACGCCAAGGCGCTTAAAGCAAAAGCATGGTGCTTCGGTTTTTTGTCAGTCATCAGTTGTCTCCGATTTTTAAGGATGGGTTTCTTTGGGCCTCGGTAGTGAAAACTGCTACCGTAGCCGAATTTTTAATGTTTTTTATAGATTTATTAGGGTTTTAACGAGTGAATTCACCATAAAAATACTTTTATAGTTAATTTGTCACGACATATGATGTCGGACGACCCGGTTGTTGCCAACCAGCGTCTTTGGCGCCTGAAAAGGTGCGTTTTCCGACCCTGAAGAGACCATGAAACACCACACCGACGCCCATCACTCCGCCGCACGTTCGATCGTCCTGATGGCGGCTGCACTTTGCATTTCCATCCTGTTGGTGGCATGCGGTGGAGGCAACGCCAACCCGGTGGCTGACAGCGCCAAAAGCTCCAGCGCGGGCAACGGCCTTGACGCCAATTCCCCGGCGGCGGACAACTCCGCGGCCAGGCCCTACCAGGTCGGTACCGCACCGCCTGACCCTCAACTGCCGCCCGAACCCAGCCTTCCTGCGGATATGCAGATTTGCAGCACGCTGCAGGCTTCCAACAACCTCGTCACGCGGCCTGACGGTGCGCTGCCTCCGGAGATGGATCCTTCGATTGCAGGTGCGCAGGTTGCGCAAACCGCCACCTGGCCTGCGGACCCGTCTGTGGGTTACTCCGCGCCCGTGCTGAAGGTGAACCCTGATCAAAACCGGATTCAGGCTGCGCTCGACGCTTGTGGCGCCCAGGTTAATTCCTCCGTGGGATCGGCCATTGCAGCAGCGGATGACAGCGCCACCGCCGTGCAAGCGGCAAATGCAGGAGTCAAAAAGGGTACGGCGAGCTACCTGGTCTCCGGTGCATCGGCGCAGACCCTGAGGCAAGCGCAGTTCAAGGCGCCACAATTTGCGGTCCGTCTGGTCGTCAACAGCAGTGGCGCAGGCAACGCCTTTATCACCGGTCCGCTGACCCTGCCATCCGGGGTCACGCTCTGGATCGACAAGGGGGTTACGCTGTTTGGCTCCCGTGACGCAGTTGCCTACTCGCCCAGCGCAGCGGGTCCTTATTGCGCCAACGTTGCCGTCGGCCCCGGCAAAGCAGGCAGTTCGGGCAACTGCGCGGCCCTGATTACAGCCACCAATGTCGTCAATTCCGCCGTCATGGGCGAGGGTACGGTGGACGGTCGCGGTTACGCCGAGATCGTCACTTCCAACAAGCTTTATCCCTTGCTCAAAGTCGATCTGAGCTGTTCCAACACCTACGCCACCTATGCCAGCGGCACCCAAGCGCCGGATGGCGCGGCGTGCGACAACGGCGGCACCTACGTCAACTCCAGAGCGACGCCGCGCAACATGACCTGGTGGGACCTGGCCTGGCTGGGCAATATGGTCGATAACGGAACCACGGGCGTTGGCTCGCAATCCAATCCACGCCTGCTGGTGGTCAACTACGCCAAAAACTTCACCCTCTACAAAATCACGCTCTCCAACAGCGCCAACTTCCACGTCGTTCCCTCGGGCGTCGATGGGCTGACGGTTTGGGGCACCAAGGTCCTCACGCCCTCGCTGGCCGCATTTGCGAATCCCGCGGGCAATGGCAATCCGCTCTACACCGGCTTTACCTTCAACGCAGACAACGTCAAAAACACTGATGCATTTGACCCCGGCTCCGCCTCCAAAGCCGTGTACGGCAAGCTCACAACCGGCAGCGGCAGCGCAAACCCATCGGCCGGCTCAGTCTCGTTTGATGGCTTCCTTAAAAACTTCTTCTTCGCGTACAACCATGTGAGTACGGGCGATGACGATATGGTGCTCAAAGGCAGCAACAACCCGTCGCCCGCCAGCGCCAATTGGGCCGCGGTGGACGGAAGCCGCGGCGTGCTCTCCAATCTGCCCTACGGCATCGTGATCGCGCACAACCACTTTTACTGGGGACATGGCGTGTCCATCGGATCGGAAACCAATGCCGGTGTCCGCAATGTCGAGGTCTATGACAACAGCTTCAACGGCAGCGAAGAGGCCCTGCGCATCAAAACCGACTGGGCCCGCGGCGGCGAAGTGGCCAACATCCACTACAACAACATCTGCATTCGCAACGTGCAGCATTCCTTGCTGTTCACCAGCTACTACAGCACCAAGGCGCTGCCGGCAGGTGGCCCGCTGGTACCGAATATCCACGACATTTCGCTCAACGCGATTGCCATCTCCGGCGGTGCAGGCGTGATCATGAAAGGTTTTGCAGCAACCGCCTACAACGGCGCCGTGTATCCGCAAAACCCGCTGACCATGACACTCAACAATGTGGTCACCGACAACCCGAACAGCACCTGGGCCATCGGCTCAGACGCCAACATCACCCTCACGGGATTGAACAACCTGCCGCTGTTCAGCGATGCCTCTGCCCGCTTCAATGTGCAAGGAGTTACCAGCACCACCAGCGCCGCTGCGTCCGGTATTGCGCAGGTTGTGGACTGCAGCAAAGCCTATGTGGACTTTCCCTCACCGGCGAGCCCCTTCGGGACCACTTGGCTGAGCAGGCTTTGACCCGGCTGTACGCAGCTTGCAACCGCTACTTGCTAAATCTTTTGCGCGTTAGCGCCAGCGCAATCCAGAACGAGATACTGGCGTAGGCAAGCAACACCAACACCGGCCGCCATGCATCTGCCGGCCACTGGTCCATGAACAGCGGCCGCACCAGCGCGACCGCGTTGGCCAGCGGCAGCCAGTGGGCCACTGCCCGCACGGCGCCGGGCAATTGGTCCAGCGGGAAGAAGACGCCGCTTAAAAACATCACCGGTGTCAAAAACAGGGTGAAGTAGTAGGTAAAAAAATCGTAGCCCCGTGCCATGGCGTTGAACACCAGCGCCATGCTGCTGAAGGTCACGCCAACGCCAAACAAAATGGGCCAGGCCAGCAGCAGCTTGGGACTGTGGCTAATGCCCAGCGCCAGCATGACACCCAAGATTGCCGTTACCGTAAACAGTGCCTTGAAGGCAGCCCACAGCATTTCGGCAAACACAATATCGTCCAGACCCACCGGCGCATTCATGATGCCGTCCCAGGTCTTTTGGACGTGCATGCGGGAAAACGCCGAATAGAGTGCCTCAAACGACGCCGCCTGCATGGCGCTCATGCAGATGGAGCCGCTGGCCAAAAACAGGATGTAGGGGACGGTGACGGGCCCCTGCGGGCTGCCGACCTTGATCTCTCCCACCAACGCACCCATGCCATAACCGAACGCCACCAGCCACATCAGCGGCTCGGCAATATTGCCCACCAGGCTGGGGATGGCAAGCTTGCGCCAGACCAGCAAGTTGCGTAAAAAAACCGGCCAGAAACGCCAGGTGATCTGGGGTGCCCGCCAGGGACTTTGGGTATGGGTGTGCGAGCTTTGGCGTGTCATATTCTTGGCCGCTATTCAGGCTTCTTCGCGGATTTGGCGACCGGTGAGTTTGAGGAACAGGTCTTCCAGATTGGCCGGGCGGTGCAAGGTGCGCAATTGGGGATGCGCCTGTAACCCTTGCAGCAAACTGCGTGCATCACGGGTATAGAAAAACACGGTTTCGCCGCTGACTTCGACCCGGCTTGCCAGGCCGCGCAGCGGGCCATCCACCAATTGCATCGCGCCCAGACCAAAGACTTCGACAACGTCAGGTTCCAGATGCTCGGCAATCAAATCCCGCGGCCTGCCTTCAGCAATTTTCTGCCCGTGGTCCAGTACCAGCAGGCGCGAACACAGCCGCTCGGCTTCGTCCATAAAGTGCGTGGTCAGCAGAATCGATTTGCCTTTTTGCAGCAACCATTGCAAGCGCTCCCACATCAGGTGGCGCGCTTGCGGATCGAGCCCCGTGGTGGGTTCGTCGAGCAGCAACAGCCGCGGATCGTTCACCAGCGCGCGGGCCAGCGAGAGGCGGCGCTTCATCCCGCCCGATAGCTCGCCGGGCTTGGCGTTGGCTTTGCTGGTGAGCGATGCAAATTCCAGCAATTCCGGAATACGCGCCCTGATGTGCATATCCTTCATGCCGAAATAGCGGCCATACACCAGCAGATTTTCCGCGCAGGTGAAGTCCGGGTCGAGCGTATCCATTTGCGTCACCACGCCGAGTTGCGCCTTGATCGCCAGCGCCTCTTGCGGCATCTGCAGCCCGAAGGCCCGGATACTGCCGGCGTCCGGCGCCGTCAAACCCAGGCACATCCGGATAGTGGTTGTTTTGCCCGCACCGTTGGGCCCGATGACGCCCAGGCACTCGCCCGGCGCGATCGCAAACGAGAGGTCACGCACCACCTCCGAATCGCCGTAGCGCTTGACCAGATGCTCAACCTCAAACAGAGGTGCGGAATTTGGCAAAGCGGCGGACGACGAAAGAATCGATGGTGGCAGCGCGGAATCGTTGAGATCGGGCATAACGCAAAGTCTTACTGGAACGCAACTTCTGCAAAGCTGCGCAGCTTGCGGCTGTGCAACTGGTCCGTGCCCTGGGCACGCAGCAACTCCAGCGCGCGAATGCCAATGCGCAAGTGTTGATCGACGCGCTCACGGTAAAAGTGGTTGGCCATGCCGGGCAACTTGATTTCGCCGTGCAGCGGCTTGTCACTCACGCACAGCAAGGTGCCGTAGGGCACGCGAAATCGGAAACCGTTGGCGGCAATCGTGGCACTTTCCATGTCGAGTGCGACGGCGCGGCTCTGGCTGAAGCGTCGCTGCGGCTGGTTGTCCGGGAGCAGTTCCCAATTGCGGTTGTCGGTGCTGGCCACGGTGCCGGTACGCATGATGCTTTTGAGCGCCGGACCCTTGACTTGCGTGACGTCAGCCACGGCCTGCTCGAGCGCCAGCTGGATTTCGGCCAGGGCCGGAATGGGAACCCACAGCGGCAACTCTTCGTCGAGCACGTGGTCTTCGCGCACATAGCCGTGGGCGAGCACATAGTCGCCCAGCTGCTGGGTATTGCGCAGGCCTGCGCAGTGGCCCAGCATGATCCAGGTGTGGGGCCGCAAAACCGCAATGTGGTCCGTGATGTTTTTGGCATTGGCAGGCCCCACGCCGATGTTGACCATGGTGATGCCGGCATGGTCTTTTCGGACCAGGTGGTAGCCCGGCATTTGCGGCAGGCGCGTCGGCGCGTTGCCCAGTTCATCGCCCGATTCGGCAGGCAAACCCGCACGCCGAGTGATCACATTGCCGGGTTCAACAAACGCGATGTATTCGCTTTTCGGATCCTGCATCGCTGCGTGGCCGTAAGCGATGAATTCGTCGATGTAAAACTGGTAATTGGTGAACAGCACGAAGTTCTGGAAATGCTCCGGGCCGGTGCCCGTGTAATGGCGCAGCCGGTGCAGTGAATAGTCCACCCGCGGTGCAGTAAACAGCGCTAGCGGCAAGGCATCCCCGGCCTTGGGCACGTACGTTCCGTTGGCGATGCCGTCGTCCATGGCGGCCAGATCCGGCAGGTCAAAGACATCCCGCATCAGCATGCGCCGCTCGGCCGGCATGCTGCCTTCGACGTGGTCATGTTCGGCAAAGGAAAAATGCACCGGTATCGGCTGCGAGCTGGTGCCGACCTCAAGTTCCACCTGGTGGTTTTCGAGCAGCAGATGGAACTGCTCCAGGTAGTAATCGTGGTACAGGTCAGGCCGGGTCAGCGTAGTTTCAAAACGGCCCGGCCCGGCAACAAAACCAAAGCTCAGCCGCGCGGTATCCGGTGTGCTCGCGCGCGACACCGTGTCCGTATGAATGCGAATCAGTGGATAGCAGGCGCGAACATGATGACCACTGTTCTCGCCGGCCACAAACTGCTGCATGCTGGAGCGCAAATGGGCAATTGCTGCGTCGTAAATCTTGCAAACCTGTGCCAGGGCAAGGGCCGGATCGGTGAAGCGCTGGGGCGCGATGAAGGGGGGTTGTGAAAGCATGGGGCGTATTGTGCCGCGCACAGGTGCATGGCATGTGAATTCCGGCCCACGTGGTTGCCCTCTCCTGCTAAAGTGCTGTCAGAAGCACAATCAAGCCCAAAAATTGGAGCAGTTTCGTTGCCAGATCCCAAAGATTCCCGCTACAAAGAATCAGGTTTTCCCAGCCTGCAATGGGAGGAGGATGAGCTGCCCACGCGGCCCATTCCCCTGCACGAGCGGCCCCTGCAAACGCGAATTGACATGGAGATGGCCATCATCGCCGAACACCATGTGCGCATCGCCCTGGCCATCGAAAAATTCTGGGGCCACCGCGACTGCGTGGAGTACTTGAAAAACCTGATCCTGAGTGGCTACAAGGAAGGCGAAAAACGCATGGGCTTTAAACCTGAAGTGGTGCAGGCGCTGATCAATCTGACGCAGTTGCACCAGATTGAGGACTGACAGGGTGCGCCAATCGATACTCAGGCCTGTGCCTTCACCTTCAATCGCCATGCGTGCAGCAAAGGCTCGGTATAGCCGCTGGGCTGCTCCAGCCCCTTGAACACCAGTTCGGTCGCCGCCTTGTATGCCATGGAAGTGCCGAAATTGCCGGCCATGTTTTTGTACAGCTTGTCCCCTGCGTTTTGCTGGTCCACCACAGCGGCCATGCGCTCAAAGGTTTCCGTAATTTGCGCCTTGGTGACCACACCGTGTAGTAGCCAGTTGGCCATGTGCTGGCTGGAAATGCGCAGCGTGGCACGGTCTTCCATCAGGCCGATGTTGTGGATGTCGGGCACCTTGGAGCAGCCCACGCCCTGGTCGATCCAGCGCACCACGTAGCCCAGAATGCCTTGCGCATTGTTGTCGAGTTCCTGTTGCTTCTCGGCCAGTGACCAATTGGGTGTGGTGGAGACCGGGATGGTCAGCAGGTCATCGAGCAGGCCGCTGCGCACTTTCTCGTAATTGGTTTTTTCCAGATCTTTCTGAATTGCGCTGACCAGTACCTGGTGGTAGTGCAGGGCGTGCAGCGTGGCGCCAGTGGGACTGGGCACCCATGCGGTATTGGCGCCGGCCAGGGGATGGCCGATTTTTTGCTGCAACATGGCTTTCATGAGGTCGGGCATGGCCCACATGCCCTTGCCAATCTGTGCCTTGCCGCGCAGCCCACAGGACAGGCCCGCCAGCACATTGTTTTTTTCGTAGGCGGAAATCCATGTGCTGGTCTTCATGTCGCCCTTGCGCACCATGGGACCTGCATGCATGGAGGTATGCATCTCATCGCCAGTGCGGTCCAGGAAGCCGGTGTTGATAAACGCCACGCGGCTGGCAGCGGCGGCAATGCAGGCCTTGAGGTTGACGCTGGTGCGGCGCTCCTCGTCCATGATGCCGAGCTTGACAGTGCTGTCTGCCAGGCCCAATACCTTCTCAACCCGCCCAAACAGTTCGGCGGCAAAGGCCACTTCGGCCGGGCCGTGCATTTTGGGTTTGACGATGTAAACCGAGCCTTTGCGCGAGTTGCGCACCTTGCCCGCAGCGGCGTCTTTGGCGCTGAGCTTGAGGTCGTGCATGGCGATGGTGGTGGTGACCATGGCGTCCAGAATTCCCTCAGGAATTTCGCGGGTGGAGCCGTCGGCAGCGGTGTACAAAATCGCCGGGTTGGTCATCAGGTGGCCGACGTTGCGCAGGAACATGAGCGAGCGGCCATGCAGCTTGATGGTCTTGTTGCCACTTGCAGCGGTGTAAACGCGGTCCGGGTTGAGCCCGCGCGTCATCGGCTTGCCGCCTTTTTCGAAATGCTCCACCAGGGTGCCCTGCAAAATGCCGAGCCAGTTGCTGTAGGCCAGAACCTTGTCCTGCGCGTCCACCACTGCGACCGAATCCTCGAGGTCCAGAATGGTGGAAAGTGCTGCCTCGATCACCAAATCGCTGACTCCGGCAGCATCGGTTTTGCCAATCGGCGTGTCGCGGTTGATGATGATGTCAAGGTGCAATCCGTTGTGCTGCAGCAAAACGGACGACGGCGCTTTGGCCTCGCCCACGTAGCCGATGAACTGTGTGTTGTCCTGCAGTTTGGAGGTGCCACCCTCCGCCAGCGAGACGACCAACTGGCCGTCCTTCACGCGGTAACCGGTGGAGCCCACATGCGAGCCTTTTTTCAGTGGCGCCGTGCGGTCGAGTACATGGCGGGCGTACTCGATAACCTTTTTGCCGCGCTTGGCGTTGTAGCCGCCCTTTTTGCCAGCTTTTTCACAGCCCTTTTCTTCCGAAATCACGTCGGTGCCATACAGCGCGTCGTACAAAGAACCCCAGCGGGCGTTGGCCGCGTTGAGGGCATAGCGGGCGTTGAGCACCGGCACTACCAGTTGCGGGCCGGCTTGTTTGGCGAGTTCGGCGTCCACATTGGTGGTACTGATTTTTACTTTCTTGGGACTGTCCACCAGGTAGCCGATTTTTTCCAGAAACGCACGGTAGGCCGGCATGTCGGTGATGGGGCCAGGATGGGCTTTGTGCCAGGCGTCGAGTTCGGTTTGCAGGCGGTCGCGCTCGGCCAGCAAAGCGATGTTTTTGGGAGCCAGGTCGGCCACGATGGCATCAAATCCTGCCCAGAATGCTTGCGCGCTGACCCCGGTGCCCGGCAGCACTTTGTCCTCGATGAATTGGTGCAGCACCGTGGCTACCTGCAAGCGGTGCACCACGGTGCGGGGAGTGGAATGTGTGGAAAGCGCAGGAGCAGACATGGGACGCCTCATTAAAAATAAATCCAAAGGTGGGACTGTATTCGAACCTTAAAGAGTAACTATATGGAAAAATATCAATCGATTTGTGACTAAAACAAAGGTATTCAAATGGCCGATACCAGCCCCCAGCCTCGATTTGTCCATCGCGATACTCCCATGCCTTCAGCCGACATTGCGTCACCCGGGGCATTGCCGCTGGCCGGGGTTCGGGTCGTGGAATTTACCCATATGGTGATGGGCCCGACCTGCGGCATGGTGCTGGCTGATCTGGGCGCTGAAGTCATCAAGGTCGAACCGCTGTCCGGTGATAGCACGCGAAAGTTGTTGGGAAGCGGGGCTGGTTTCTATCCTCTCTTTAACCGAAACAAGAAAAGTCTGGCCATCAACCTGCACAGCCCGCAAGGTATGGAGGTGGTGCTGCGGCTGATTGCCAGCGCCGACATCGTGAGCGAAAACTTCAAGCCCGGCAGCATGCAAAAGTTGGGCCTGGATTACGCCACGCTGCAACAGCGCGACCCGCGCCTGATTTATGTTAGCCACAAGGGTTTCTTGCCCGGCCCCTATGAACACCGCACGGCACTCGACGAGGTGGTGCAAATGATGGGCGGGCTGGCCTTCATGACCGGCCGGCCCGGCGACCCCCTGCGGGCGGGCTCCAGCGTCAATGACATTATGGGCGGGATGTTTGGCGCGATAGGCGCGATGGCCGCGCTGATGCAACGCGCCATTACCGGACGGGGGCAGGAGGTTGAATCAGCGTTGTTTGAGAACAATGTGTTCTTGGTGGCGCAACACATGATGCAATTCGCCGTTACCGGCAAACCAGCAGCGCCCATGCCCGAGAAAATTTCTCCATGGGGGATTTATGACGTGTTCAGCGTGCGCGATGGGGAGCAGATTTTTCTGGCGGTGGTGAGCGACACGCAATGGGACGTTTTCTGCAAGGCGTTTGGTTTTGAAGACCTCCTGGCCGATACGCGCATCGCCAGCAACAACGACCGGGTGCTGGGGCGCTCCTGGCTTATCCCGATGCTGCGCGAGCGGCTTGCCGGGTACAGCGCAGCGCAGCTTGCGGCCATTTTTGAGGAACAGGGCCTGCCGTTTGCGCCCATTACCGATCCGCAGCATTTGTTTGACGACCCGCATTTGCGGCAAACCGGCGGTCTTGCGCCCATGCAGCTACCGGATGGCCGCACCACGGTAGTGCCCCTGTTGCCGATCAAGCTCGGCGGTGAACGCCTCGGCCTGCGGTTGGATCCGCCCAGGCTCGGCGAGCACTCCGATACCCTGCTGCGAAGCCTCGGCTATGACGCGGCCCAGTTGGATGCCTTGCGCTCTCAGGGCGTTTTGCTCTAAGCGAAGACGGTCATGGACAAACTCAAACAACTGGAATCTTTTGTCTCCATCGCCGCGCGCGGCAGCCTGACTGCCGCTGCCAAAGCCGAGGGCGTGGCCCCGGCCATCATGGGCCGCAGGCTCGATGCGCTCGAAGAACGCCTGGGTGTCAAATTATTGGTCCGCACCACCCGCCGCATCACGCTGACCCACGAGGGAAGTGCATTCTTGGAGGCCTGCCAACGCATTCTGGCCGATGTTGCCAATGCGGAGGCTTCTGTCAGTGCTGGCGGGGTCAAGGCCAGTGGCCATCTGCGCATCACCGCTCCCGCCGGCTTCGGGCGACGCCATGTGGCGCCCCTGGTGCCGCTTTTCCACGCCCTGCATCCGGATGTCACGATCTCGCTCAATTTGAGCGACCGGGTGGTGGACATTGCCGGTGAGGGGTTTGACTGTGCTGTGCGCGTGGGCGATATGCCTGACTCGTCGCTGGTGAGTGTCCGGATGGCGGACAACCGCCGCATTTGTGTCGCAACGCCAGCGTATTTGAAGGCGAATGGAAAACCCCGCGTGCCCGCTGATCTGGCGCGTTTCCATTGCCTCACGCTGTCCAGCGACGCATCGCAAACCCGGGGCTGGGCTTTCAAGGACGGCGATTCGGTGGTTTACCTCAAGCCCGACGGCCCGCTCGATTGTTCGGACGGCCAGGTGTTGCACACCTGGTGTCTGGGCGGCTATGGCATTGCCTGGCGCAGCACATGGGAGGTCGAGGCCGAGATTGCGTCAGGTCTTCTGGTGGCGGTGCTGGAAGAGTTTGCGGCAGCGCCCAATGGCATTTATGCCGTGTTCCCGCAGCGCAAACACCTGCCCTTGCGGGTTCGCCTGTGGATCGACTTCCTGAAGGACCACTATGCAAAACCCGGCTTTTTGCAGGCCCAGGCGGCCTGAAACATACCGGTCACGGCGCGCCAAACTCGTCGCCCAATTCCTGGGCTCTGCGCTGGGCAGCGTGCAAGGCCTGGATAAATGCGGCCTTGATCCCGCTTGCATCCATGGCGGTGATGGCGGCGTAAGTGGTTCCGCCTTTGGAAGTGACTTTTTGGCGCAGGACCTCGGGCGTTTCGCTGCTGGCGCGTGCCAGTTCTCCTGCACCGATGAAGGTGGATACAGCGAGCTGGTAGGCCTGCGCTTTTTCCAGCCCCATTTCGACGCCGGCGGCCGTCATCGCCTCCATGAAATAAAACATATAGGCCGGGCCTGAGCCGGAGATCGCGGTCACCGCGTCGAGCTGCTCCTCTCCGGAGAGCCAAACTACATCGCCGGTGGTGCCGATCACCTGGCCCGCCCATTCCCTGTCATCCTCGGTGACGGCAGCGCGCCCAAACATGGCCGTAATTCCCTTGCCAATGAGTGCCGGGGTGTTGGGCATGGTGCGGATCACGCGTTCGGTACCGACCCAACGCGCGATGCTGTCGCTGCGAATGCCGGCGGCCACACTGACGTGCAGTGCTTTGTGGGTGTGCGGGCGAACGTGCGCCGTCGCTTCCCTGAACATCTGAGGCTTGACCGCCCAGATCACCATGTCGGCCTTTGCAAGTTGCGCGTCAGCTGCCGGCAGTGCCGTGACCTTGAGTTGCGATTGCAGCTTCTGGCGGGCCTCTTCAAACGGCTCGATCACCGTGAGGTCTGAGCTGGCAAAACCCTGCTGCAGCAGGCCGCCGATGATGGCGCTGGCCATGTTGCCGCCGCCGATAAATGCAATGTGCTCGCTCATCGTGCTGATCTCCGTCGGATACGTTTCAATGTAATTCTGCTGCGGGCCGGAACTTCGTCGCTAAAGCACGGTTTGCGCAACAGCGTGTTCCCAAAGGGACATGCGCTCGGCGGCCACGGCTGGCGGAATTTGCGGCACAAACCTTCGCTCGGATTTCCACAAGTCACCAAGTTCGCTGGTGCTGCCATACACCCCAACCGTCAGCCCGGCAAGGTAGGCGGCGCCCAGCGCAGTGGTTTCGGTCACCGCCGGTCGCACGACGTCGATGCCGAGCAGGTCGGCCTGAAACTGCATCAACAAGTCGTTGACGCAGGCGCCGCCATCGACCCGCAACTCCGAAATCTTCGCACCCCCGGCGCTTGCAACGTCGCGGGCCATCGCCTGCAAAAGCGCCGCACTTTGGTAGGCAATGCTTTCCAGCGCGGCGCGGGCAATGTGCGCCAGCGTGGTGCCCCGGGTCAGGCCGGTGATCGAGCCGCGCGCATCCGGTTTCCAGTACGGTGCGCCCAACCCGGTGAATGCCGGCACCAGCATCACGCCGCCGCAATCGGGCACCGTCTCAGCCAGCGACTGCACCTCCGCGCTACCTCGTATGGCCTGCAGCCCGTCGCGCAGCCACTGCACCACTGCACCACCGACGAACACGCTTCCCTCCAAAGCAAACTCGGGTGCGCGGGAGGTTTGGGCGGCGCTGGTGGTAATCAGCCCGTTGCCGGATTTTTCAAACTCTGTGCCGGTGTGCATCAGCATGAAGCATCCGGTGCCATAAGTGTTTTTCACCATGCCTGCCTTGAAGCATGCCTGGCCAAACAAGGCGCTTTGCTGATCGCCCGCCACCCCGCCAATTACCACCGGCGCACCCAGCCATTGCGCGTGTGCTTCTCCAAAATGGGACGCCGAAGGCTGCACCGTGGGCATCAGGCCAGCCGGGATGTTCAGCCAGGCCAGCAACTCCGGGTCCCACTGATTGGTATGCACGTTAAAAAGCAGGGTGCGTGAGGCATTGCTGACGTCGGTGGCGTGTACCGCCCCGCCGGTAAGTTGCCAGATCAGCCAACTGTCCACCGTGCCAAAAGCCAGATCGCCGTGCTCCGCTTGCGACCGCGCATCGGGCACGTTGTCCAGCAGCCACTGTAATTTCGTGCCTGAAAAATAGGCATCCACGAGCAAACCGGTTTTGCTGCGAATGGCATCGGCCAGACCACGCTCCCGCAGCGCAGCGCAGGCGGGCTCTGCGCGTCGGTCCTGCCAGACAATGGCGTTGTGAATCGGCAACCCTGTTTTTCGATTCCAGACCACCGTGGTCTCACGCTGGTTGGTAATGCCCAGGGCCCGGATGTCGCGGGCCGCAACACCCGCCTTGGCCAATACTTCTCTGGCCGTTGCCAGCTGAATGCGCCAGATCTCCGTCGCATCGTGCTCAACCCAGCCCGGCTGCGGATAAATTTGCGCTAACTCCATTTGCGCCATTGCCACGGTGCCGCCAGTTTCGTCAAACAAAATGCTGCGTGCGCTGGAAGTTCCCTGGTCCAGGGCGAGTAGATAAGCCATGCGGTTCCTTTTCCGGATAATTCGGTGCAACCCACTTTTGTACACCATCCAAGATGCTAACTCCCGACCTGCCGCTGCCGACCCGGCGCCCCGACCTTATTGCGCGGCTTGCGCAGGAAGTTCAATACGACATTGCTGTTGTTGGCGCAGGCGCGACGGGTCTGGGCGTCGCGCTGGACGCGGCCGCCCGCGGCTTCAGGGTGATCGTGGTGGAGTCACACGATTTTGCCAAGGGCACCTCGTCGCGTGCCACCAAGCTGGTGCATGGGGGAGTGCGTTATCTTGCGCAGGGCAACATCGCTCTGGTGCGCGAGGCCTTGCATGAACGTACCACGTTGCTGAGCAACGCGCCGCATATCGCACAGCCGCTGGCCTTTGTCATGCCGGCTTACCGCTGGTGGGAGCAGCCGTTTTATGGTCTGGGCCTCAAGGCCTATGACCTGCTGGCGGGCAAGGCGGGCCTGGGCAAAACCGAATTTCTCAATGGGCGCGAGACGCTGGCCGCATTGCCAACGCTGCAGGCCCGCGGGTTGTCGGGTGGCGTCAAATATTGGGACGGTCAATTCAACGATGCACGCCTTGCGCTGGCACTGGCGCGCACGGCCGCGCTGCACGGCGCACTTCTGGTCAACTACTGCCAGGCGCAGGAACTGCAATACACCGATGGCCGGATCAGCGGCCTGGTGTGCGAGGACATCCTGAGCGGCACGCGCTACCAGGTGCGGGCGAAGTGCGTGGTGAATGCTACGGGCGTCTGGGTGGATGGCTTGCGTGAAAAAGACGGGCCTGCGCACGAGGCCGCCGGAGGCCGCCCTATTCGTGCCATGGTGGCGCCTAGCCAGGGCGTTCATATTGTGGTGGACCGCGAATTTCTGGGTGGCGACACTGCATTGATGGTGCCCAAAACTGCAGATGGCCGGGTGTTGTTTGCTGTGCCCTGGCTGGGCAAGGTGATTCTGGGAACCACGGACACGCCGCGCCATGACCTGGCCCGGGAACCGGTGGCATTTGAAGAGGAGCTGGAATTCATCTTGAGCGAATCGGCCCGCTACCTGCGCAAAGCGCCGGCGCGTTCTGACATCAAGAGCATCTGGGTCGGCCTTCGGCCCCTGGTCAAACCGCCAAGCGACGATGGCGAGTCCACCAAAGCACTCAGCCGTGAACACACGGTCCTTGTCAGCCGCAGCGGCCTGGTGACGGTCACCGGCGGCAAGTGGACAACCTACCGCGCCATGGCCGAAGACGTGCTCGACAAATGCATGGAAAAAGGTCTTATGCAGGCCCGCCCGGGCGGCGTCACCGACCGGCTTGCGCTGGTCGGTGCGCCGGCCGTTGGCCCCAATTCCCCAGCGCCGCACTCGATGAGCCTGCCGCCGGACCTGCATTCCTACGGCTGCGAGGCAACGGACGTGCAATCCCTGCCCGGAGCCGACCACATTCTGGCGCCAGGGCTGACCGAGGCCATGGTGCGCTTTGCGGCGCGCCATGAATATGCAATCACCGTCGAAGACATGCTGGCCAGACGTTCGCGGCTGTTGTTTCTTGATGCCAGACTGGCAAAGTCGCTGGCGGTGGAGGTGGCGGCAATCCTGCACGAGGAGACCGGTTTGGACCCCCGGACACAGGCGTTTTTGACACTGGCTGACCAGTATTTGCAAATTCCCGGATAAATTTCTTGATCGGCGTTGGAATTTCGTGCATAATCGTGGGCTTCGCTTGAAAAAGTATGAAGGTTCTGCCCAAATGAAAGTCGTGCGAGTGGTTTGCGCGGCGGACAGCGGGCCCAAGACTGACTTGTTGTGATAGCTGCTTCGGTGGCAGTTGCAGCAGGTGCAAGTTGGGAATATTGAAATGATCCAAACTGAATCTCGATTGGAAGTTGCCGACAACACTGGCGCGAAATCCGTCCTTTGCATCAAGGTGCTGGGCGGGTCCAAGCGTCGTTACGCCAGTGTTGGCGACATCATCAAAGTTAGCATTAAAGAGGCTGCGCCGCGCGGTCGCGTCAAAAAAGGCGAGGTCTATAGCGCTGTGGTGGTTCGTACCGCCAAGGGCATCCGCCGCAGTGACGGCTCTTTGGTGAAATTCGACGGCAACGCTGCAGTGTTGCTCAATGCCAAGCTGGAGCCAATCGGCACCCGCATCTTCGGACCGGTCACGCGTGAATTGCGGACTGAGAAGTTCATGAAGATCGTGTCCCTGGCCCCTGAAGTTTTGTAAGGACCGGCTATGAACAAGATTCGCAAAGGCGACGAAGTCATTGTTATCGCGGGCCGCGATAAAGGTAAGCGCGGAACCAT
>CAIOLZ010000129.1 GCA_903859265.1 uncultured beta proteobacterium | reverse complement strand
CCACGTCGCACCATCGCATGGTCATCGCATAAAACAACTTTGATCACAGAAAGTCCGCCTCCAGCCGGGTGTGTCCGTCCGAGTCCAGCGGCACGGACAGGATAATGGTAGTGCCTGCACCCTCCCGCGTGCTCAGGTCAAGCCAGCCTCCCACCACTTTGGCCCGCTCCTTGAGGCCCCGAATGCCAAATGCGCTCGCCTTGTCCATGTGCGCGCGGGAAATACCGCAGCCATTGTCAGAAATCTCCAGCGTCAAAACGCCTTCCGCGTCGGACAGGTCAATCTTGACTGCACTGCACTGTGCGTATTTGGAGATGTTGGTGAGCGCCTCCTGCGCGGTTCGGTAAGCCGTCAGCTCCACCGACTTGCTGGCCCGCACCTGATGGTTGTTACTGGCCAGTGACGTACGTACTCCGGAGCGGCGCTGAAAGCTCTCAGCAAGCCATTGAATCGCGGGGTACAGCCCCTGATCCAGAATCGCTGGACGCAGGTTCATCATGATGCGCTGGCTGGCGCCAATGGCGTGCTGAAGCATCTCGTCAGCAGCGTGGAGGTGTTCACGCACAGCGTCACCACCGCTATGGCGGGCGATCCAGGCCAGATCGAGCTTGAGTGCCGCCAGCGATCCGCCGATATCGTCATGAATTTCGCGTGCAATAGCGGCGCGCTCGTTTTCGATGGCTGACTGCAGGTGCTCAGCAAATTCCGCCAGCCTTTTTTCCGACAGGGCCAACTCCCTGACAGCGCGTGTTTCAGCATTTTTTGCGTGAAAAACCGCAAGGGATCGGTCGATGACCCGTTTCAAGTTGCGCAGGTCGTCTTTGGGGACGTAGTCGCTCATACCCATCTGAATGGCCGCTACGGCCGCCGCTTCGCCGATGGCGCCGGACAGCAAGATGAAGGGTGGACGAGTTTCCAGGGATTGCAGGCTGTTCCATGCCTCCAGCGCCGTAAACCCCTGAAGGCGGTAGTCCGCCAGAATCACGTCAAATGTCTGCTCCGCATTGCGTGCCCTGAAGGCTTCGATGGTGTCAACACGGGTCATGCTGCAGTCAAGCCCGTCTTTGCGCAGCGCGCGTTGTACCAGTTGGTGGTCCAACTCAGAATCCTCCAGATGAAGAATTTTCAGCGCTCGAGGCGCGTCAACGGGCATGTCGCCAATAGGTGATTTGTTGGGTTCTGCCATGGAAATTGATTATCTCTTCTGTCCGGCCTGGCGGGTGGCAAATGGTTTCCAACTGTCAGAGTTTCCTGATAACCTAGGCGCAGCTAGGCAATGGGTGGCACATAATTGACCCTTGCGATATTCAGAGCAGATTTGAGGACAACTGACGATGCAATCATCTGTGACTTCAACGGGTTCACCCTCGGTACAAATGCCGGTCATGTTGGTGGCTGAGGTGCAGGACTCTTTGCTGGTCGTGGTGCACGACCTCAACCGTCTGGACGGACTGCTTGCGCACACCATGGAAAACCTCATGGAGCGTTTTACCGCGGCCAGTGCCAATCTGGCCGATCCTTCATTGGTGGATTCGACGCAGCTTGACATCGTCCGCAGCACGCTGCGCGCCGCCGTGACCGAGTTGCAATTTCAGGATATGGCGTCGCAATTGATCAACCATACGTCCAAGATTTTGCAGGGTTGCGCCTACCGGCTCGCGTCCGAGTCGATGGGCTCCGAAGACGGCGAGGCCGTACCCTTTGTGGAAGAGGTTCCTGAAAGACCTAATCCCGTAACGCAAGACGAAATGGACGCCGGGTCCATTGAGTTATTTTGATTTTTAACAACATACTGACCGACTTCTGGAGCCCTAAATGCCTGTAATTCTCGCTGTTGACGATTCCCCTTCGATGCGAAAGATGGTCTCTTTTACTTTGACCGGTGCCGGCTATCAGGTAGTTGAGGCGGTGGATGGACAAGACGCTTACGAGAAGGCGCAGGGACAGTCGTTTGACCTGGTGCTGACTGACCAGAACATGCCCCGCATGGACGGTTTGGGGCTGACCCGCAAATTGCGAGACCATCCACAGTTCAAAACCACGCCGATTTTGATGTTGACCACCGAATCGAGTGACCTGATGAAGCAAGCTGGCAGGGCGGCTGGGGCAACCGGTTGGCTGGTCAAGCCATTTGACCCGGCGAAGCTGCTCGATGTGATCAAGAAGGTTATCCGTTAGGCACCGTTGGCGTGGTTCAAACACAATAAAGACAGGAGTCAAATATGGCAGAGACGCATCAGGACAGCGGCAGCGGTGGCGATTTCGACCTGAGCCAGTTCTACCAAATCTTTTTTGAAGAGGCGGGAGAAAATCTCGATTTGATGGAGCAAATGCTGCTCAATCTGAATCTGGAAACGGCGGACGATGAAGAGCTCAACGGCATATTCCGGTG
>CAIOLZ010000128.1 GCA_903859265.1 uncultured beta proteobacterium | reverse complement strand
TTGCTGGATGATTCCGAGGCGCGCTACGTTTCGCGCGGCGGACTCAAACTGGAGGCGGCACTCAAGACAATTGGTTTGTCTGTAGCGGGTCTGGCCTGTCTGGATGTGGGGCAGTCAACCGGCGGTTTCACAGATTGCCTGCTGCAGCAGGGTGCTCGCTCGGTGGTCGGGGTGGATGTGGGGAGTGCCCAATTGCACCCCAGCTTGCGCAGCGACCCACGGGTTTTGTGCGTCGAAAGTGTCAATGCGCGCAGCTTGTCGGCGAGCGATTTGGTCGCTGCTTTTGAGGACAGCATGGGCGAGGGTGGGGAGTTTGAGGACGAGGACGATAAAGATGGCCCGGACGTAAGCGAAAGCACCGCCGGACTGCCTGCGGAGTTCGCTCCTGCGTTTGATCTGATCGTGGCGGATTTATCGTTCATATCTCAGACGCTCGTGCTCCCGGCCATCGTTCCCATGCTCAAGCCCAAAGGCATATTGCTGACGCTGGTCAAGCCCCAGTTTGAACTGCAACCCGGGCAGGTAGGAAAAGGCGGGATCGTCAAAGACCCCGCCATGTACGCCATCGTGGAGCAGCGCTTGCGGGAAGCATGCGCTGGTCTGGGATTGCGCGTTACCGCGTGGTTCGATTCGCCGATTGAGGGCGGCGACGGAAACCACGAGTTCTTTATTTGCGCCACACACGCTGGCTAAATCCATAGCTGCAACCCTTGCCGGGTTGCGGTCCGTTAGAGGAGGGAAGGATGTCACATCATTCTCGTGTCCCACTGAGCCTGGAATTTTTTCCGGCCAAAAACGCCGAAAGCGCGGCCAAGCTGCGCCTCGTCCGAGAAAATTTGTATCCGCTGAACCCCGAGTTTTGCTCGGTCACGTATGGCGCAGGAGGCAGCACTCAGGAAGGCACGTTCAGCACGCTGCGCGAAATGCTGACCGAGGGGGCTCGCGCTGCCTCCCATTTTTCCTGCATTGGTGCGTCCAGAGCGACGGTGCGCGAGCAACTGGCTGAGCTCAAGGCGATGGGCGTGCGCCGCATCGTGGCTCTGCGCGGCGATTTGCCGGCCGGCTATCAGGCAACGGGCGATTTCCGTTACGCCAGTGACTTGGTCGCGTTTATTCGTGCCGAGATGGGCGAAACGTTTTCGATTGAAGTTGCTGCCTATCCCGAGACCCACCCGCAAGCCGCTAATCCACGCGCTGACCTCGATGCATTTGCCGCCAAGGTGCACGCGGGCGCGAATTCGGCGATCACCCAATATTTTTTCAACCCGGACGCCTATTTCCGTTTCCGCGATGAAGTAGCGGCAATGGGGCTGCACATTCCAATCGTTCCTGGCATCATGCCGATCACCAACTCCACCCAGTTGATGCGCTTCTCGGACGCCTGCGGGGCTGAGATACCCCGATGGATACGGCTGAGGCTGCAGGGTTTTGGAGACGATTTGGAATCCATCCGTGCGTTTGGCATGGACGTGGTGACCAATCTCTGCGAAAAACTGATTGCCGGGGGGGCGCCCGCCTTGCACTTCTACACGATGAATCAAAGCGCGCCCACGGTGACTCTGTGTGAACGGCTGTTGCTGGTGCCGCAAGTGTCCCAACAGCTAGCCGCTTAGGGCAAAAGGTTCAGCCGCCGGCTTCCAGGGTGAAGGTGGCGTGCTGGTCCTGTCCTAAAAGCTTGACCAGTTGAGGAAGGGCTGCCTTCAGCCCTTCGCGCAGCGTGTGTGGCGGGTTGATGATGAACATGCCGCTAGCCGGCAAGCCCGGGCGGACTACTTCGCCATCCGCGTCTTGCGTCAGCTTGCTGTTTTTGATTGTCAAAGTGGCGCCCAGCCAGCTTTTGCCCGATTTGTTGGCCAGCGTTTTGAGCTTGCGCGGAACGTCGTGGGCTTCGGGTCTGGGGATGATCGGGTACCAGACCGCATAAGTTCCGGTGGCAAACCGCAGCATTGCGTCTGACACCATGGCCTGTACGCGTGCATAGTCGGTTTTGACTTCGTAGCTTGGATCACACAAAACCAGTGCCCGGCGCGAGGGCGGGGGTAAAAATTTCTTCAAACCTTCAAATCCGTCTTCGCGCAGGATGGTGACCTGCCGTCCGGCCTCGAGCTGCGCAATATTCGCGGAGAGCGTTTTCACATCGGTTGGATGCAACTCATAGAGCTTGAGTTTGTCGCGCCCATGCAGCAGCCGCTGAATGATGAACGGCGAACCCGGATAAATCGTCCATTGCCCTTTTGTATTGAAGCTGGCAACCATGTCCACATAGTCTTGCAGCAGGGGCGAAAATTGCTCTGGCGGGGCGGCTTGGACCAGCTTTAAAAAACCCTCTGCAGCCTCTGCGCTGGTTTTTGCGTAGTCGCCGTCGAGCCGGTACAGGCCGGCACCGGCATGGGTATCAAACACATTCAAGGCCGTGTCTTTTTGCGTCATATGGCGCAAAATTGCCAGCAAAACTGTGTGTTTGAGGACGTCTGCGTGGTTCCCGGCGTGAAATGCGTGGCGATAACTGAACATCCGCTGATGGTACAGCCTTACTCAGCGCAGTAGCCAAGCCCGAATAATCTTCCTATAATGGAGGGCTTCGCAGCGAACTTGTAATTCCGCGGCGAAGGTGCAGCCAAGGCGTTTACCTCTTTTGCCGCATGAACCCACCTAAGAGATTCCCGCAAGATTCCCAACAGGAATCAAAAGAAGGAACACCGACCGTGGAAAAGAAGGACACGGACGTTAACCCCGCAGGTTAGCCAAACCAACTTTATCCAGAGAGATTCTCATGTCAACTTTCAGCGCAAAACCCGCTGAGGTCGTGCACGAGTGGTTTGTGATTGACGCGACCGATAAGGTCCTCGGACGAGTAGCCAGCGAAGTTGCTCTCCGTTTGCGCGGCAAACACAAGGCCATTTACACGCCTCACGTCGATACCGGCGACTTCATTGTCGTCGTCAATGCAGCCCAGCTGCGCGTCACCGGCGCCAAGCCGCTTGACAAGGTGTACTACCGCCACTCGGGTTACCCCGGTGGCATTTCGTCCACCAACTTCCGTGACATGCAAGCCAAGCACCCTGGCCGTGCTCTGGAAAAAGCCGTCAAAGGCATGTTGCCCAAAGGCCCGCTGGGCTACGCCATGATCAAGAAGCTCAAGGTTTACGGTGGTGCCGAGCATCCCCATAGCGCCCAACAGCCCAAGGTTCTGGACATCCCCGGTATTTCTGCCAACGCAGTGAAAAGAGAGGCCGCCAAATGATCGGTGATTGGAACAACGGAACCGGCCGTCGCAAATCCAGCGTCGCCCGTGTTTTCCTGAAAAAAGGCTCCGGCCAAATCGTCGTCAACGGCAAACCCATCGAAAATTTCTTTGGTCGGGCAACCTCGATCATGATTTGCAAGCAGCCGCTGATGCTGACGAACCACGCAGAAACGTTTGACATCATGGTCAACGTCGCAGGCGGCGGTGAATCCGGTCAGGCCGGCGCAACCCGCCACGGCATTACCCGTGCCCTGATTGACTATGACGCAACCCTCAAGCCCATGCTGAGCCAGGCTGGCTTCGTGACGCGTGATGCGCGCGAAGTCGAGCGTAAGAAGGTCGGCTTCCACGGTGCTCGCCGTCGCAAGCAGTTCTCCAAGCGCTAATCGACTGCAACACTCCGTTGCAAATAAGAGAGCCGCCGGAGCGCAAGTTCCGGGGGCTCTTTTTACATTCCACTGCTAGACTCCGCGCTCCATGAGATTTCGATTGCTCCGCCGCCGTTTGACGATCAGCGCGCCCCGCATGGCCGTTCGCAGTGCGCTGCCCTGGCCCTTTCGCTGGTTGGTCATCGCCATCGTGTTCGGGTTTTGTGCGTCTATAGGTTTGTGGGCCTTTGAATTCGGCAAGGACATTGCTGGCCTCGATCGCGGTTCCAAAGAAGAAATTGTCCGCTTGCGTGCCCAAATCAGCGACCTCCAGGGCGAGCTCGATAAGGCCAAGGACGAGCGCGACAAAGCGCAATCAATCGCCAATACCGCTGGCACGCTGGTGACGGTTGAAAAGGCGTCTGAAGAAAAAGTGTTACAGCAAATCAAACAGTTGGAAGCCGATAACCGTTCATTGAAAGACGACCTTGGTTTTTTTGAAAAATTGATTCCTTCCAGTGGTGTGGACGGTGTCGCGATTCGCGGTCTGCAGGCAGACCTGCAAGGGGATGCGACGTTAAAATGGCAGGTTCTGGTGATCCAGGCCAGCAAAAATGCCGCAGAATTCAACGGTCGGCTGGAGTTGACGCTGACCGGTACGCTCAGCGGCAAACCCTGGAACGTGATGCTGCCGCAGCAGGCGGTCAAAGTGCGGCAGTATGGTCGTTTGGAGGGTGTCTTTGAAATACCCGCCCAAGTGCTTGTGAGAGGTGTTTCTGCACGGATTCTCGAGGGGACGGCAGTGCGCGCTACGCAGGCGATCAAGTTGTAAATCCATTAACAAGAAGGTGCCCTATGTTCAACAAGAAAAAGCAGCCCCCGATCAAGAGTCTGATTGCCGAGGGCAGCCAGATTACTGGCAACATGGTGTTTTCCGATGGACTGCGCATCGATGGTGAAGTCATTGGCAATGTGCGCGCCAGCGCCGACCAGTCCAGCATTCTGGTGATTTCCGAGTCGGCCAAAGTAACCGGCGAAGTGTTTGCTGACCACATCATCGTCAACGGACTGGTCAAAGGCCCGTTGCATGCCGGCCAGATGCTTGAATTGCAGCCCAAGGCACGGATCGAGGGCGATGTCGAATACGCGGCTCTGGAGATGCACCAGGGGGCTTTGATCACCGGACAACTGCGACCCCTGCTGGGTACGGAGGAAAAGCCCACACTGAAGCTGGCGGCAAATAACCAGTAGAAAAATTCCCGAGCAAATTGGTGTACTATCAATGATCTTCCTGATTTGACCGGAGTCAACCATGAGCGCAGTCGCTGAAAACATCCAATCTGAAATGCCCGCCCCGATCCTGTTTACCGACAGTGCGGCGGCCAAAGTCGCTGATCTGATTGCCGAAGAAGGCAACCCTGAATTGAAATTGCGCGTGTTCGTGCAGGGAGGGGGCTGTTCCGGTTTCCAGTACGGTTTTACCTTCGATGAAATCACCAACGAAGATGACACCACGATGACCAAGAACGGTGTTTCCTTGCTGATCGACGCTATGAGCTACCAGTATCTGGTGGGTGCCGAGATTGACTACAAGGAAGACTTGCAGGGCGCGCAATTTGTCATTAAAAACCCGAACGCCACCACCACCTGTGGTTGCGGTTCGTCGTTCTCGACCTGATTTTCGGATCCGGCTTCAGGCCGGATAGATTGCACCCAAAATGCGGGCGCCTTTGGCGCCCGTAACTGTTTCAAGCGAGCCGGTTTTGCGCTCAACGGCTTGCCTGGCCAGCCAGGCAAATGCAGTCGCCTCGACTTGCAAGGGCGGCAAACCTGATTCTGTCGAGCTGGCTACCGCGCAGCCCGGCAGCAGGTCCTGGAGCCTGCGCATCAGAAGCCGGTTGAAGGCGCCACCGCCGCATACCACCAGTTTTTTGCACAAGGGCAGCCGCTCGAGCAGGCTTTGGGCGCAAACCCGGGCGGTCAGTTCTGTTAGCGTTGCCTGCACATCCTGCGGTGATAAACCATCAAACGGCCGCAGATGCCCGGCAAGCCATGACTGGTTGAACAAATCCCGCCCGGTACTTTTGGGTGGCGTTCTCGCAAAAAAAGGTTCTTTCAGAAATGCCTCGAGCAGGGCCTGGCGGACGGTTCCGCCGGCAGCCCAGCTTCCCGCATCGTCAAAGGGTTTGCCCGTGTGCGTTTGGCACCAT
>CAIOLZ010000127.1 GCA_903859265.1 uncultured beta proteobacterium | reverse complement strand
ATCGAGTTTTTGCAATTCTTTGATGAGAGGCATCGCGTCAGCAGTGCGCAAATTTGCCTGCAACTCCTGTTTCGCGAGGTCTTCGAGCAGTCCTGTTGCAACCGCGCAATGGGCTGCGCTGCGTGCCACCGTATCCCGGAAATGGGGAAAGGCAGACTCCAGTTCCGGCAGAAGCCGCGCACGGATGCGATTACGCGTGAACCTGGGATCAAGATTGCTGGGATCCTCCAGATAAGGAATGTTTTTGTCGGCCAACCAGTCTCGAATGGTCTGCTTGCTAACCTTCAAAAAAGGCCGGTAAAGGTTCAAAGACCCGACCAACCACTGCGCCGGCATGGCACTCAACCCGGCAGGCCCCGCACCGCGGGCCAACGCGATCAAAAAGGTTTCAACCTGGTCATCCGCGTGGTGGGCCAGTGCAATGCCCCCCAAAGGCCCCTGCCCCTCATCCGATGTGGCCAGTGCGTAGAGCGACCGGTACCTCGCAATTCTGGCGGCGTCTTCTGGACTTTGGCCCGATTGGTTGTGCGCATCGGTGCGCGCAATACGCAAGGCCACGCCTTGTTCTTCGCAAAGCGCGACACACCTTTTTTCGAAATCCGTACTGGCAGCCTGCAAATTGTGGTTGACATGCAGCGCAGTAATCTGACCGGGCCAGCGCGCCGCACACGCGACCAACAAGGCCGTGGAATCTGCCCCCGCGCTCAGTGCAATTCCCAGCGGCAGGCTTGGCTCAAAAGCTGCAATTGCCGCATCCAGCGACAGCGTCATGGGCGGCGCGCCGACGGCTACTTCGAAGCCGCTTTGGTGTCGGTATAGCGGCCGTAGCTTTGCAGCCGTTCGTAGCGGCGATCCACAAGTTCCTTGACTTTCAGATCCGCCACTTGCCGGTACGCCTCGCCGAGCGCCCGTTTGAGAAAGGCGGCTGCCTGCTTGGGATCGCGATGCGCGCCTCCAACGGGCTCATTCACAATCTTGTCCACCACACCCAGCGCCTTCAAACGGTGTGCAGTGATGCCCAAAGCGTCCGCGGCTTCCTGCGCCTTGTCGGAGGTTTTCCAGAGAATCGATGCGCAGCCCTCGGGGCTGATCACCGAGTAAATCGAATACTGCATCATGATGACCTGATCGGCCACCGAGATCGCCAGCGCGCCGCCCGAACCACCCTCGCCGATGATGGTGGTAACGATAGGTACCTCGAGCTGTGCCATTTCAAAAATATTGCGCCCGATGGCCTCTGACTGGCCGCGCTCTTCTGCGTCGATACCCGGGTAAGCGCCCGGCGTGTCAACAAAGGTAAACACCGGGATCTTGAATTTCTCGGCGAGCTTCATCAGACGCAGCGCTTTGCGGTAGCCCTCGGGCTTGCTCATGCCAAAGTTGCGCAAACCGCGCTCCTTGGTGTCGCGTCCTTTTTGCTGGCCGACGACGATGCAGGGCGTGCCGTTGAAGCGCGCCAATCCGCCCACGATGCTCAGGTCGTCGGCGAAATGGCGGTCGCCATGCAATTCAACAAAGTGGGTAAATATTTCATTCACATAGTCCAGCGTGTAGGGTCGCTCGGCGTGTCGGGCGATCTTGGTGATCTGCCATGGCGTGAGGTCGCTGTAAATGTCTTTGGTGAGCTGCTGGCTTTTTTTGGCCAACTGCTCGATTTCTGCAGAAATATCGACTGCCGATTCGTTTTGCACATAACGCAGTTCTTCAATCCGCGATTCGAGATCGGCAATCGGTTGCTCAAAATCCAGAAATGTTCTTTTAGCCAACGTAGGTCTCCGGTTGATTAGTACTCGACGGGTACCGGGTCAAGCGAGCGCCAAATATACCAAGTGGCGACGCTGCAATACGGATTCCACGCGGCGGCCACTTCACGCGCATCGCTGCGGCTGACGACCTCGCCCGAAAAATAGTTGTGGCTGATGCCGTTGATCAGGCCCACGTCATCGAGCGGCAGAATATTGGGTCGCATCAGGTGAAAAATCAAAAACATCTCCGCCGTCCAGCGCCCGATGCCGCGGATGCCGATCAGCTCGGCAATGATGGCCTCATCCTCCATCGTGTCCCAGGACTTGACGTTCAGCGCGCCGCTGTCAAAGTGCAGCGCCAAATCGACCAGGTATTCAACTTTGCGGGCGCTCAACCCCGCCGCGCGCATCTCATCGACATTCATGCGCAGCACATTGGCGGGACTCATTTTGCGATGGAGTGCGGCAAAACGGTCCCATACCGCCTGCGCCGCTTTGACGGAGATTTGCTGCCCGACGATGCTGCGCGCCAGGGTGATGAAAGCGTCGCCGCGCGTTTGCAGGCAGGCCTCGCCAAATTGCGGAATCAGGCGCTTCATTACCCGGTCTTTTTTGACCAGGTAGTTGCAAGCCTCTTGCCAGAATTCCGGGATTACCGGAGCCGGCAATGTGT
>CAIOLZ010000126.1 GCA_903859265.1 uncultured beta proteobacterium | reverse complement strand
GTCGAAGGGCGCTTTTGGCACAACGTCAATCAGGCGCGCAAGTTGGCGAGCTATCCGGTGGATTTGCAGGTGCACAAAGGACTCTCGCACCAGTGCATGGCAGCGCTCATGGCGGCTGGCAAAGAAGACTATTTTGACTTCATCTATGTTGACGGCTCGCATCAGGCGCCTGATGTTTTGTGTGATGCCGTATTGGCGTTCAAGCTGCTCAAAGTGGGCGCAACCCTGGGTTTCGATGACTATTTGTGGTCCGATGAGCCCGGTGGTGGAGACGACCCCTTACGCAGCCCCAAGCCCGCGGTTGACGCGTTTCTTGCGATTTACGCGCACAAGGTCAAGGTGCTGGATTTGCCGCCCTACCAGCTCTATCTTGAGAAGTTGGAAAGCTGACTGCGGGCGTGCCAAAGTGTTGCTGAACAAAATTTTGATAGTCAATACTGGGGTCGGCGCGCGCTTCGAACCTTTGCTGCATTTGTAGCCGTTTGGAAAACAAATCCCTGGTAGCTGCGCGACCCTGCGGGCTGAGTTCTGCCAGAAGCTGCCCGTTATCCAGGTGCTCCAGAATCCGTTCATACGCGGGGCGGATGTCAGAGCGTGTTGCACAGACGCTGTCTTGGTGCACAGTAATCCTGTAGGTGGTGCCCACTGCCACATCGATACGTCCTCCTGCCCTGTCAATCGCGGAGCAGGTGTGCAGTACATCCTCCGCGAAATACGAGGTCCAAGGTCGTGCCATGTCCCTGCGGCAACTGATGTGCAGCGTGGCAAAGTAGTCTGCAAAAGCCGGGATATCCAAATGCCGTGCATATTGCGCGACCGACCGGATGGGTTCCAAGTTGCTGCTGACGTACGTGGAAGGCACGATCACGGCAGGCGTATTTTTCAGCGCCTTGAGGCAGACCTCCACAAAATTGGCATCGACCGTGTCATCGTCGTCCAGACAGGCTACAAATTCACCCTTGGCATGGGCAAGCGCCCGGTTTCTGGCCGCACCGGGTCCGGTCCGCGATTGGCCCTGCGGGTCCACCAAACGTACCCTGGGGTCTGCGTCAAGCAAGGCCGAATAGTCTGCGCCATCGTCCGGAGAAACCACCATTTCCCAGTCCGGGCAGGTTTGTTGAAGCAATGAATCCAAAGCGCGGCGCAACAGCAGCGGCTTGCGAAACGTGGGCGTCAGGACCGACAGGGCAGGTTGCTTGCTGTGCAAGGAGTCTCCGGGAATCAGTGCAGGCCACCCATCTGCGGTGGGATGTCCTAACGGCTCAGTTGCGACGCGCTACCCAAAAGTGCGCACCCAGACTGCCATACCGCTCGGCATGGGGCGTACCTTTGGGGATGGAGAAAGTACCGCCGGCGGCAATGTGGCGCGTGCTGCCATCGCAGGTCAGCCATAGCTCGCCCTGTACCACTGCAACGCGCGCATCAAACGGGTGGGTGTGTTCGGGCACCACGGTTTCAGGTTCCCAGTCGCGGTGAAGCACCTCATTGAAGCCATCAGCCCGGGCTTCATTTTCGAAGGCTTCAAACGTTGTGGTGTTCATGGCATCGTCCTTATGCAAGTTCAAAGCGGTCCAGGTTCATGACCTTGGTCCATGCGGCCACGAAGTCTAAGACAAACTTGTGTTCCGCGTCGCGGGCGGCATACACCTCGGCGATTGCCCGAAGTTGCGAGTTGGAGCCAAAAACCAGATCGACCACCGTGCCGGTCCATTTCAGCGCCCCGGTACTGCGATCGCGCCCCTCCAGCACACCGGGCACGGACGAGGGGCTCCACTGCGTTCCCATGTCGAGCAGATCGACGAAAAAATCGTTGCTCAGTGTGCCCGGGCGTACCGTGAATACGCCATGCCGGATCTGGTCAGCATTGGCATCCAAAACCCGCAGACCACCCACCAGAGCCGTCATCTCCGGAGCGCTCAGCGTGAGCAGTTGCGCCTTGTCCAGCAACAACTCGGCGGCTACCTGTTCCAGGCCGGCTGGCGTGTAGTTGCGAAAACCATCAGCCACGGGCTCCAGCACCGCCATGGAATCCACGTCGGTTTGTTCCTGGCTGGCGTCCATGCGCCC
>CAIOLZ010000125.1 GCA_903859265.1 uncultured beta proteobacterium | reverse complement strand
GCGCAAGGACATGCGCTTGAGCAAGCCGTCGCGGTCAATGAACTGGTGTTTCACTACTGCGGCAATGTGCAGCACTACCAACGCTGCCAGTGCAAAGGCACTGAATTTGTGAAAGGGTTTGATCAGCGCAGCCAGCGCTTTGTCCGGGCCAACGAAGTCCGGCAAGGGGAACTGTCCGAACAAAACCACCGGAAAACCCGCGGCGGATGTATAGGCCCAGCCAATGAGCGGGGTTATAAAAAACAGCAGGTAAAACGCAATCTGGGTCCAGTCGTGCACCTTGACTTGCCAGTCGGGCATTTTTTGAAGAATGCCTGCTGGCAACGCCGGGGCAGGATGTGTCAGGCGCCAGATCAGGCGCAAAGCTGACAAAACCAGAATACTGATACCGGCCCATTTATGCCAGTTGAAGAGTTTCAGGCGCGTTGGTGAGAATGGCAGATCCGCCATATACAGACCGAACACGAACAACGCTACCAACCCAAGGGCCAGGACGTAGTGCAACACCACAGCGACGACGGTGTAGCGTTGTTGAGAGTTGGAATGGACTGTCATGGCCGCAAGTTTATGGGGCCTTGATTCGTAAATATGTGCGGTCGCTTGACGATTGGATAGAAATTTTTTGAATGATAGGGTGCTGTCGCCAACGGCTAACGCAGCCAGACGAATAGGCTTAGTGCGCCGATCATCACCAACTGGTGCAGCATGTAGTAGCTCAGACTCCAGCGCCCCAGCCAAGCCAGGGGCTTTGAAATGTGCGACTGCAGCCACTGCGGGCGTGCGCCAACACACCATTGCCCGGCGGCCAGCCCCCAGAACATCACGCCGATCCATGGCAGCAGTGGCGCATAGTCTTCCGTCACCGGTTTGCGGCTGATGAAGCCGATCCAGTTCAGTGCGGGCGCGTTGAATACTTCCAGCGCACCCCACATCGCGTGGGCGCGTCCGGCAAACACGGGCAGTGCAATGGCCAATGCACCGAAGGCCACCAGCGTAAAAGTATTTTTGCCAGCCGACCAGTTCCCCCACGCGCGGACTACCAAAAGCATCAGCGCGATACCGTGCAGGATGCCGAAGTAAATAAAACTTTGCGGGTACATCAGGTACGAGCCGATGGTGACCAGCGCGGCACAGAGCGCAATCTGCCGCCAGCGTCTGAAAAACCGCGCTGCGCTTTGGCCCTGATGAACGGCCGCTGCCTGACTGAAACCGGCACAAAAAACAAACAGGCTGACGATGGCGCTGCGCTGCAAGGTCCAAAACGGATCACTGTAAAAGTTGGCCTGCAGATAGCCAAAGTGTTGCAGGTCAAAGCAGAAATGGAACAGCGTCATCCACACCATTGCGATGCCGCGCAGCGTGTCAACGACCGCAAATCGCGTGTCTGCCGGCCATGTGGAGGATGAGATGCTGGGTCGTGGTCCGGCTCGGGTCATGGCACTATTTTCACCCAGCCCGATCACCGGATGGCAAGGCGCTTCGTGATATGTTCTCCGAATGCCCGCCTACATATTTTCTGCCCTGGACGCCGACGGCCAGCCCCGTAAAGGCACGCTGGAGGCTGACAGCGCCAAGACCGCACGCGCCCAGTTGCGCGCCCAGGCGCTGATTCCACTGTCGGTAGAAGCTGTGGGTGCCGGGCAAGCCGATGGCGCTGGCGCGCAGGCGGGCAACTTTGCACGGTTTGCTGCCAGGGCGTTCAACGCCAGCGGGCTGACCGTCTGGACGCGCCAGCTTGCCGGTCTGGTGACCTCGGGATTGCCGCTGGAGCGGGCCCTGAGTTCACTCACCGAAGAAGCCGACACCGAACCCCAGCGCAATGTCAATGCGGCACTGCGCGCCTCCGTCAACGGTGGGGCGACTTTTGCCAAGGCCTTGTCGGAGCATCCGCGCGAGTTTGCACAAATTTTTATTGCCGTGATCGGCGCGGGCGAGCAATCCGGCAATTTGGGGATGGTGCTGGAGCGCCTGGCCGACGATCTGGAGGAACGTCAGGCACTCCAATCCAAACTGATTGGTGCCGCTTTGTACCCGGCCATCGTTTCTCTGGTGGCGCTGGTCATCGTCCTTTTTCTGGTCGGCTATGTGGTTCCACAGGTGGCCAATGTGTTCGTCGGCACCAAGCATGCCTTGCCGTTTTTAACCGTAGCCATGATGGCGATCAGCGACATTGTTCGCGGCTGGGGGTGGCTGATGGCGCTCGCCATTTTTGTTGCGGGCGCCGCACTGAGCGCTATGCGAAAAAACCCGGTTTTCCGCCAGCGTTTTGATGCCGCGTGGCTTGACGTTCCGCTGGTGGGGCGCCTGGCGCGCGGCTACAACGCCGCCCGTTTCGCCGCAACGCTGGCCATGCTCAGCGCAGCCGGCGTGCCGATTCTCAAAGCCTTGCAGGCAGCGGCCGAAACCCTGAGTAACCATGCGCTGCGCCAGGACGCCCTCGATGCGCTGGTGCTGGTGCGCGAAGGCGCGCCACTCGCGTCGGCCCTGTCGCAGAAGAAGCGATTCCCGGGACTGCTGTCCATGTTTGCGCGGCTTGGCGAGCAAACCGGCCAACTTCCCCAAATGCTGGATCGGGCCGCCCGTCAGTTGAGCAATGAAGTGCAGCGCCGCGCCATGGCGCTGGCGACGATTCTGGAGCCGCTGCTGATCGTGGTGATGGGGCTGGTGGTGATGCTGATTGTGCTGGCCGTGCTGATGCCCATCATCCAGCTCAACCAGTGGGTCAAGTGACGCTAGCTAGTCCGGTTGCGCCAGGTTCAGATGCGCCAGAATGGTTGGGAGGTGCTGGGCAAAGTCGCTCAGCGCGTGGTCGCCCCCTTCGAGCAAAAGCACCTTGCCCTGGCGGTAACGTTCCAGCATCTCGCGCCAATCCAGCACTTCGTCACCCTTGGCAATGACTGCCAGCGCGTCCCGCAGATCTTGCCGGCCGGTACAGTCCAATTCACGCAATTCCTCGACAAACTCCGGCCTGAAATAGAAGTTTTCACCCGGGTCGTGCCAGCTGGTGACTTCACCGATGTATTTCTCCAGGTCGCGCGCCGGGTTGACCGCCGGGTTGAGTAGCACCGATTTGCAGTGCTTGCGGGTTGCCACCCAGCTGGCATAAAAACCGCCAAGTGATGAGCCGATCACCGCCATCGCGTGCCCGGGCCAGGTGGAAATGCCGTCCGCAACCTCCTGCATCGCTTGTTTCGGGGATGGGGGCAACTGCGGGCACCACCACCTCACTTGCGGATAGTGGCGCGCTACCAGTTCCGCCATCAGCCGGGCTTTGGCAGATTTTGGGGACGATCGAAAGCCATGCAGGTAGAGCAGGTGGGTCGTCGCCGCGTTGTACGTTTCTGGCATTGGGAAATCATAGGCGCGAAAGTTCAGCGGCATGGCAGAAGGATAATCGGGTGCATGGCTTACCAATTTGGACGGCGTTCTTTGCGCCAGCGCTTGCTACCGTGGTTTGCGGGCTTTGACGGTCCGCTGGCTTTTGCGGTTTTCATACTGGCATGTGCCGGCATGTTGACCATGTATTCGTCCGGTTGGGACCACGGTACCCGTGTTCAGGACCACGCCCGGAACATGTTGATCGCCGCCTGCATCATGTTTGTCATGGCGCAAGTCCCACCCCAACGCCTGATGGCGCTGGCCGTGCCTTTGTATGTGCTGGGCGTGACGCTACTGGTGGCGGTAGCGGTATTCGGGGTCACCAAAAAGGG
>CAIOLZ010000124.1 GCA_903859265.1 uncultured beta proteobacterium | reverse complement strand
TGGTCAAGGCGAGCGCGCAGCTTGGCGAGGTTCGCTTCGTTGGTTGCGGCGAGATCCAGCAGCGTTTTGATCTCACCTTGCAGGTGTTGAATTTGCTGAGGCATTGGCACCGGGCTGGATGCCGCCGACGAGGCAGAGGCCGGATTTGCCGCGGTGGCAGCTTCCAGCGTGCTGATGCGCTCAGTGAGCGTTTCAATCGGGTCGAGTTGCAAATGGTCTTTGGCTGGTTTGGGTTTTTGAGCCGCTTTTTGAACCGGTTTTTGCACCGGTTTCTGCTCAGGCTTTTGCTGGAATTTCTGGACCGGTTTTGGGCTGGTGGCGGGTTGCGCCATTGAAGCCACTTTGTCCCGCTTGCTTATCGGCTTCTGCGCAGCAGAGGGTTTTTGCTCCGACCCTTTTGCGTCATCGGTGACAGGACCTGAAGCTTGGGCGGAAGCGCCAGCCGGTGTGGCCCCATCTGCCGCGGGTGTTGGCGGCGGCGTTTTGGGAGCCGGTGCAATGATTTCTTCGTTGGGATAGTCGGCCAGTAACACGTACTTGCGTGCAGTTTTTTGTCCGCAGCCCGCACGCAGGTATATGGATACGACAGGTTCGTCGATCGGTACCGAGGATGTGACCCTGATTTTGAATTGATCGGGTTGCGACGTGGCCAGGGCGCTCACTCTCACCGAACTGCTGTCAACACGGGTGTCACCGTAAAAAACATCCGCATCGGCGCACAGGTTGCTGTCAGTCTGGCCGGCGTCCAGCGTGGTTGGAACCATGATTTCCAGTGGCTGGCCAATCCATGCCGCTCCGCGCGCCCGGTCCAACGTCAGCGGCGAAGCCGTGTTGGCCACAACCAGCAAAAGCGCACCCCAGGCCACAAATTTCAAGCTCATATCCGCCCCAAACAATATGTCTTATTTTCGCATGATGCCCACCGGCCACAAGGATAACTGTTTAAACAGGAAATACCGCCAATGTTTGCGTCCGGCCGCTTGGACCGCAAAGCCGTTTTACAAGCATGCGGTAGGTATCGAGGTCAAAGGCCAGGGAAACTCTGCTTTCGGACAGGTCATGCAAGGCTTCTTCGTCATGCACGGTCGCCAGGTGGCACCATTGCTCGAATACATGAATATCGGTGCGCCCGGTGCCCGGATGGTGCTCTCGGATGCCAATGCGTCCCTTGAAAGGCCAGGTCTGCAGGCGTTGCGCTGCCAAGGCCATTCTCAGTCGCACCAGGTGCAATGCCGCGCTTTCGCGACCGGCACACACACCTCTGCATTTGCCAATCTGGTATGAGAAACAAGGGCCCTTGCCGGCTTCAAGCCCTAGCGTTTGCGGGCAGAGCGCATTGGCTTCGCAGAGCAGCCGTAGCGCGTCGGTGGCCTGGCGCTTGGAGCGGTAGGCGCCGTACAGGTTGTCGGTTCCAGCAGATTCGCGTTCGCCAAGCCCGACCAACGTCAGCAAAGGGCGTTGTTGGTCCGATTCGATCAGGCGCCAGCTGCAAAGGGCGCGTTCGCGGCGCAGCTGGCGGTTGTGCAAGGGCTGCCACTCCTTGACCAGACGCGACTCCAGCAAAAGCGCGCCCAGTTCACCGGCGGTTTCATGCCATTCGACACGCCGTATTTCGGTCAGGATTCGCATCTCACGCGCCACCTTTGCACTGGCCTGAAAGTGGGAAAGGACCCGGGTGCGCATGTGGATACTTTTACCGACATAGAGCGGCAAAGGGCCATCACCGTAGAAAACGTAAACACCGGGCGTGTCAGGAATGTCCTCGATGGGCGTTTCCAGCAAGGGGGGAATGCTGGCGCTGCCCTGGACCAGTTCGCTGGCCGCGCGACGTACCGTGTCATCGCCGAGCTCTGCAGCAGCGATTTTGAGCCATTGCAGGACCACATCCACATCGCCCATGGCGCGGTGCCGCGCCTGTGTTGTGAGCCCATGTCGAAGCAGTATGGCGTCAAGGCCGTGGCCTTTGTGCTGGGGATACAGTTTGCGGGATAGCCGAACCGTGCACAGGGTTTTGGCTTTCAGGGTTTTCTCCAGACGTGCCAGTTCGTTGATCACAAAGCCATGGTCAAAGCGCACGTTATGGGCTATGAAAACAGCGCCATCGAGCAGCGCAAGCAGGTCGTTCGCAACCGACGCAAACGTTGGCGCGTTTTCCACCATCTCATCCGTAATGCCGGTGAGGGACTGGATGAACGGCGGTATCCGGCACTGCGGATTTACCAGAGTGGACCAGCGCGCGGTCTCGACGCCGTTTTCGACGCGCACCGCTGCGATCTCCGTAATCCTGTCACGGGTGGCGTTACCACCGGTGGTCTCCAGATCGAGCATGACAAAGCATGGCAGCATCCTGCGGGCAACGCGTTCAGTGCGCAGCAAACCCGCTAGACGATGTCCAGGGTGTGCATGGAGAAATGCCCACGTTTGCGGTCCGCAAAATAGTGGCGCAGGGTTTCCTGGGTGGTTTTGAAAGCAATCTCATCCCAGGGTATTTCGTCTTCCGCAAAAAGCCTGGCCTCAATCGTCTCAAAGCCAGGATCAAACTGGTCGCTGGTCAGTTGGGCTCTGAAAAACAGATGCACCTGCCCGACGCGGGCAACGCTCAGCAGCGAGAACAGCTCCTGCATTTCGAACTGGGCTCCGGCTTCCTCCACTGTTTCGCGGGCCGCGCCTTCAGCTGCGGTTTCATTGAGTTCCATGAAACCCGCCGGCAAAGTCCATTTGCCCCAGCGCGGCTCGATGTTGCGCTTGCACAGCAGCACCTTGTCACCCCAGACCGGCACCGTTCCCACCACATTGAGCGGGTTTTCGTAGTGGATGGTGTTGCAGGCCGGACAAACGCCACGCTCTTTGGTGTCACCGTCGTCCGGAATGCGGTAAACCACCGCTGTGCCGCATTCGCGGCAGTGCTTTACCGCAGGGCGCTGCATGCTGATGTCCTGATATGCATAAACTGGGTTGACGTCTAGACAACTTTGACGCTGATAGGGTGAAGTCCGGTGACCGAACCTACCATCGTGTCACCACGCACTACGGGACCAACACCTTCCGGGGTTCCGCTGAAAATAAGATCGCCGGGTTGCAACTCCCAGGCTTCGGACAGTTTTTCAATCGTTTCAGCGACATTCCAGATCATTTTGGCGATGTTGCTGCGCTGACGGTCCGTGCCATTGACCTGCAACGCAATCTCTGCTGTTTCAACAGCCGTAGCCTGTGCTGCAGGAGTAATGATCCCGATGGGCGCGGAATGGTCGAAGCCCTTGGAAATACTCCATGGACGGCCCTGTTTTTTCATATCGTTTTGCAGATCACGCCGCGTCATGTCCAGCCCGACTGCGTAGCCGAAGACGTGTTTGTGGGCGTCAGAAGCCAAAATGCGGCTGCCGCCAATGCCAATGGCCACGACCAGTTCAATTTCATAGTGAAGGTTGGCCGTGAGGCCAGGGTAGGGCATGGACACAGTGGTGCCTGGCGCGGCCACCAGTACCGCGTCGGCGGGTTTCATGAAAAAGAAGGGCGCTTCCCGGCCGGTTCCGCCCATTTCCTTGGCGTGATCGGCGTAATTGCGGCCAACACAATAAATGCGATGCACCGGGAACGCATCGGCACTGCCTTGAACGGGTACGCTGACGACGGCAGGGGGTGTAAATACGTAGGCCATGGTGTTTCTGTTGTTGAAGTGTTGAGTGGGTAATGGTGTGTGCTGTTAAGTTCAGATCGGATATTTAGGCCGACTTCGCAACCAGATGAAAGTGTTCGACCACCGGCGCCGCAGCAAAGAAAGGGCCGACAATTGCGCGCCATTGGGTGAATGCTTCTGACTGCCGAAAGCCAACCGTGTGGTCTTCGAGCGTGTCCCAAAAAATCTGCAGAACGTAGCGGTCGGGGCTTTCGATTCCCTTGTTGACTTTGAAGCCCTGAAACCCCTTGGCATGGGCGATCACTTCGCGCAGGCCGCGTTGAATAGCCTCTTCAAAGGCTGCATTTTGTCCGGGATGGATGCGAATGTCTGCCAATTCAAGAATCATGGGTTCTCCAGAGAGGGTGTTTTCAGGGTCGCTGCGGATTATGCTTCGCCTGCGGATTTGCCAAACGCCAGCGGTTATTCCACCCACCCCCATTTTTATGACTTCCGATATAGAAAGCGACTGCGCCAACAATTGGCCCGAAGACTGGTTGCGGCCGAGGTGGCCGGCGCCTGAGAGCGTGCGTGCCGTCTTTACATCGCGCAATGGTGGTGTTTCCACCGGTGTTTTTGCCAGTTTCAATCTGGGTGCGCACGTGTCGGACGACCCGGACCATGTGCGCATTAACCGCGCGTCCCTGCAAAGAAGGCTGGGTGTGCGCCCGGTTTTTCTGAATCAGGTGCACGGCGCCGATGTGCTTCGCCTTGGGCCCGATGCGCCAGTGGACGGCGTCTGTGCCGACGCCTGCGTGACAGCACGGCCGGGACTTGCCTGCACCGTGATGGTGGCCGATTGCCTGCCAGTTTTGCTGTGTGACCCGCGGGGCAGGCAGGTCGGCGCGGCCCACGCGGGTTGGCGCGGCTTGCTGGGCGAGCATGGACGCGGCGTGCTGGAGTCAGCGGTTGGAGCAATGCGCATGCCCCACACAGTGGCAGCTTCAGAGCCCCTGTTAGCCTGGCTCGGCCCCTGCATTGGTCCAGCCAAATTCGAGGTGGGAGGTGAAGTGCGCGACGCCTTTTTAGCCGCAATGCCACACGCTGATCGCTGCTTCAAGCCGTTTGGTGGAGGCAAATGGCTGGCGGATTTGCCTGGCTTGGCGCGTCAGCGTCTGCAGGCCTTGGGGAGCATTGCTGTTTTTGGAAACGATGGCTCGGATGCCTGGTGCACTGTCAGTCAAGCGTCACGTTTCTTTTCGCACCGGCGGGATCGGGTCAGTGGCCGCATGGCCGCTTGCATCTGGCTCGAAAACTGAAGCGTCTGTTTCTGATGGACTGGTTAAGTTCTGATCGGCTAGGTTTTCTTGTGCCGCCCGTGCCCGAAGTGCGCGTTTGCGCGCGGGCGTGCCAATGAAATACAAGATCAGCGCCACCGGCAACACGCCGTAGAGCACGAACGTAATGACGGCGCCCAATACTGTCCCGTTGCTGTTGGTAGCCTCTGCCACGCTCATCATCAAAGCGACATAAATCCAGGCGATCGGAATGATATACATAGGGTTAGCAATAACAGCTTGTAAGAAAAACGACGGATCAAGCCTGAGATACTAGCCGCTCAAATACAGATACACAAAAAAGGTGCTGGCGTGACGCAAAACTCTCCCGAATTCTGGACCGAAGCGGCGAATCAGTTTCAGCAAAGCATGGCGCAGGGCTGGGCCCAGGCGCTGCAATCGTTCAAGGGCATGGACCTCGGCGCTGCCGGAGCCGGGCTGCCGGGCCTGGGCGCCAAGGCACCGGAGATCAAGTTTTCCGCCGAGAAGCTGGAAGAACTGCAGCAGAGCTATTTGAAAGACGCAATGGGCCTGTTCTCCGAAGGTTTCAAGGCGCCGAAAACCAGCGGTGACAAGCGCTTTGCTGATAACGCATGGAACGACAACCCGATGGCGGCTTATTCTGCCGCTGTGTATCTGTTGAACGCACGGACCTTGATGGGCATGGCAGAGGCGGTAGAGGCTGACGCTAAAACCCGCAGTCGCATCCGCTTTGCCGTGGAACAGTGGGTCGCCGCAGCCGCCCCCAGCAACTTTCTGGCCTTCAACGCCGAAGCACAAAAGAAGGCTATTGAAACCAAGGGTGAGAGCATCGCCAAGGGCGTTAAAAACCTGGTGCATGACTTGCAGCAAGGCCATGTTTCGATGACCGACGAGAGCCTGTTCACAGTCGGCAAAAACGTGGCCACCACCGAGGGCGCCGTGGTGTTTGAGAACGCGCTGTTCCAGTTGATTGAGTACAAGCCCTTGACTGCCAAGGTGTATGAAAAACCATTTTTGATGGTGCCGCCGTGTATCAACAAATTTTATATTCTTGATTTGCAGCCGGAAAACTCCCTGGTGCGATACGCGGTCGCTCAAGGGCACCGCACGTTCGTCGTAAGCTGGCGCAACCCGGATGCGTCGCTTGGTCACCTGACCTGGGACAACTACATCGAAGACGCGGTCATCAAGGCCGTCAGCGTGGTACAGCAAATAACGGGTGCGCCCAGCATCAACGCGCTGGGTTTTTGCGTAGGCGGAACCATGCTCAGCACGGCTTTGGCCGTGCTGGCAGGGCGGGGCGAGCAGCCGGTTGCCAGCGCCACATTGCTGACCACTTTGCTGGACTTCACCGATACGGGTATTTTGGATGTATTCATCGATGAGGCATTCGTGAAATACCGCGAAGGCGAGTTAGGTCACGGCGGTTTGATGAAGGGCAGCGATCTGGCTAGCACTTTCAGCTTTTTGCGGCCCAATGACCTGGTCTGGAACTACGTGGTGGGTAACTACCTGAAGGGCGAAACCCCTCCGCCGTTCGACCTGTTGTACTGGAACTCAGACAGCACCAACTTGCCCGGACCGTATTACGCCTGGTATTTGCGTAACACTTATCTTGAGAACAACTTGATCAAGCCGGGAAAAGTGACGGTGTGCGGACAGGCGATTGACATGCGCAAAGTCAAGCTGCCTTTTTACATTTATGGCTCGCGCGAGGACCACATCGTGCCGATCGGCGGTGCCTACGGATCCACACAGGTCTTGCCTGGCAAAAAGCGCTTTGTCATGGGCGCATCGGGCCATATCGCAGGCGTTATCAACCCGCCGGCCAAAAATAAACGCAGCCACTGGATTCGCGCCGATGGCAAGTTGCCCGCGACTGCCGCGGCCTGGATGGAGGGTGCAACCGAACATGCGGGCAGCTGGTGGACCGACTGGGCTGACTGGCTCAAATCGCATGCCGGCAAACAGATTGCGGCCCCCAAAACCTACGGCAAAGGCAAGCTGAAAGCCCTGATGCCAGCCCCGGGAAGCTATGTGCAGGCAAAAGCCTGATCTTGAATTCGTTTAACAACAACTTAAAGGAGACCCCCATGGAAGATATCGTTATCGTTGCGGCAGCCCGCACCGCAGTCGGCAAATTTGGTGGCACGCTGGCCAAGACCGCTGCCCCCGAGTTGGGCGCCGCCGTGATCAAGGCATTGCTGGAGCGCACCAAGCTTGGCGCGGACCAGATTGGTGAAGTCATATTGGGTCAGGTGCTGGCCGCCGGCTCGGGCCAAAATCCGGCCCGCCAATCCACCATCAAAAGCGGCCTTGCCAAGGAAACTCCGGCGCTGACGATCAACGCGGTGTGCGGCTCAGGCTTGAAAGCGGTCATGCTGGCGGCGCAATCGGTGGCCTATGGCGACAGCGAAATCGTGATCGCCGGTGGACAGGAAAACATGAGTGCTGCGCCCCACGTTTTGTTGGGCAGCCGAGACGGACAGCGCATGGGCGACTGGAAAATGATTGATTCCATGATCGTCGATGGCCTGTGGGATGTTTACAACCAGTACCACATGGGGATTACGGCAGAAAACGTTGCAAAGGCCTATGGCATCAGCCGCGAGATGCAGGACGCTTTGGCGTTGTCAAGCCAGCAAAAAGCGGCAGCGGCCCAGGACGCAGGCAAATTTGTTGACGAAATCGTGCCTTTCAGCATCGCGCAGAAAAAAGGCGATCCGATTGTTTTCTCGGCCGATGAATTTATCAACCGCAAGTCCAACGCGGACGCTTTGGCAGGTCTTCGTCCGGCCTTTGACAAAACCGGTGGCGTGACTGCCGGGAATGCATCGGGGATCAATGACGGCGCCGCCGCCGTGGTGGTCATGACCGCCAAAATGGCAGCTGCCCTCGGATTGACGCCGCTGGGGCGCATCGCCAGTTTCGCTACCAGCGGTCTGGACCCGGCCTTGATGGGAATGGGTCCGGTGTCTGCGTCGCAAAAGGCGCTGGCCCGTGCAGGCTGGAATGCCCAGGACCTGGACCTGCTGGAAATCAACGAAGCCTTTGCGGCCCAGGCCTGCGCTGTGAACCAGCAAATGGGTTGGGACACCTCCAAGGTCAACGTCAACGGCGGCGCAATTGCGATCGGTCACCCCATCGGTGCGTCCGGATGCCGCATTCTGGTGACATTGCTGCATGAAATGCAGCGCCGCAATGCCAAAAAAGGGATTGCCAGCCTATGTATCGGGGGCGGCATGGGTGTTGCATTGACGATCGAGCGTTGAGCAAGCAGCCTGTTCAAGAATTCGCGTTTTTTAGCCAGTAAAACCAAAGAGGAGATAGCAATGAGTCAAAAAGTAGCGTACGTCACCGGTGGCATGGGAGGCATTGGCACCGCAATCTGCCAGCGACTTCACAAAGACGGTTTCAAAGTAATTGCCGGTTGCGGCCCGACCCGTGATTTCGATAAATGGCTGGCTGAGCAAGCTGCGCTTGGGTACACGTTCTATGCATCGGTGGGCAACGTCGGTGATTGGGATTCCACCGTGGAAGCGTTTGGAAAAACCAAGGCCGAGCATGGAAGTATTGATGTGCTGGTCAATAACGCCGGCATCACGCGTGACCGAATGTTCCTCAAAATGAGCCGCGAGGACTGGGACATGGTGATCGAGACCAACCTGAATTCGATGTTTAACGTGACCAAACAAGTGGTTGCAGACATGGTCGAAAAGGGCTGGGGACGCATCATCAACATTTCTTCGGTCAACGGGGAAAAAGGGCAGGCCGGACAAACCAACTATTCCGCCGCAAAAGCCGGAATGCACGGATTTTCAATGGCCCTGGCGCAAGAACTGGCTACCAAAGGCGTGACCGTCAATACCGTGAGCCCCGGATACATTGGCACCGATATGGTGAAGGCAATTCGTGAAGACGTGCTGGCGAAAATTGTTGCAACGGTGCCCGTCAAGCGGCTGGGCGAGCCCAGTGAAATCGCCTCCATCATTGCATGGCTGGCGTCGGACGAAGGCGGTTATGCAACCGGGGCCGATTTTTCCGTCAATGGTGGCCTGCACATGGGTTGAACAATTCCGATGCGGGTGCGAAAACCTTGCCGGCACCACGTGCTTGCAAGGTTTTTTGTTTTAACGTGACAAATTCCACACCTGCCGTGCCTGTTCAGGGAAATTTTTCTCGCTTTGGACTTATCTTGTGAATTGCGCATACCATCGACCTGAATCGATAAATCTGATTTAGTTAATACTCTTTGAAATTGGCTTAATCCAGGGGCTTATGAAAAAAGAGGAATTTGAGTGGATTCACATTAACGACTTGCGCGTCGGGCTATTCATTGAGCTTGAGGTTGGTTGGTTGGCACACCCGTTTCCCTCGGGCAGTTTCAAGATCCACTCAGAACAACAACTAGAGACCCTTCGCGGGCTTGGACTGAAGCAATTGCGGGTGGTGCCCGGCAAAAGTGATCCGATCGCATTCGATCAAGCCGCACGTGCAGATGCCGCGGCGCAGTCCGCGCCCCGCTCACCGTCGATTGATGGTGGCGCGCCCAATGCGGCGGCCCAACGTGAGCAGCAAGTCCAGAAATTGCGCTCCGAACAACTCGCCTCACAGCGAAACAGCATTCTTGCTTGCGAACGACGCTTTACCGAGTCGGCTCGCCAGTATCGCCAGGCGGTGGAGCAAGTTCAGGCGCATCCGGCAGCCGTGGCCCAGCAATGCACGGCAATGGTGCAGGGATTTGTATCCGAAATCATGCAAAGTGGCGAATCTGTCATCCGTCTTTTATCGGACGTGTCGGGTGACAAATCTGCCTTGCACCCGGTCAACGTGATGGTCGTTTCCTTGCTGCTGGGCAAGGCGATGGGGTTGGAGTCCGCTGCTTTGGGCGACCTGGGAATTGCGGCTTTTTTGCACGATATTGGAAAAATCAGTCTGCCCGACCGCGTGCGCTGGCCCGACGACAGTTTGTCCAAAACGGAATACGGCCTGTACCAGGACCATCTGGGGGAGAGCGTGCGCCTTGCCAACGCAATGGGGCTCTCAAGCCAGGCCATCAAATCCATTGGCCAGCATCATGAATTGGCAGATGGCAGTGGATTCCCGATGCGGGTCAATGGCGCTTCCATGACCACCGCAGGAAAAATCTTGTCGCTGGTTAACCGCTATGACAATCTTTGCAATCCGGCCCGCCCTGGCACTGCGCTTACGCCGCATGAAGCGCTGGCGCATATTTTTGCCCAACTCAAACATCGTTTTGATCCGGTGGTGCTCAGCGCATTCATCCGGATGATGGGTGTTTATCCTCCCGGCTCCGTGGTGCAGCTCATCGACGACCGCTACGCAGTGGTGATGTCAGTGAACTCGACACGTCCACTCAAACCATGTGTGCTGCTGTACGAATCAGGCGTTGCACGGCACGAAGCCTTGATTGTGGATTTGGAGCGCGCACCCAACATCAGTATCCGACGCAGTCTCAAACCATCGAGTTTGCCTGCTGCTGCGATGGACTACCTGGCACCAAGGCCGCGAACGAGCTATTTCTTTGACAGCGTTGGGCATGCCGCAGAGGAAAAGGCAGTAGCCTGATCCCGGAGAAAGGTGTCTGCGAATGCCACCGGACCGGCATCCTGAACCGGGGTTCAGGTGGGCGAGGTCAGCACAAGCTTTGGGTTCATCTGACGCGAGATGATCACGCTAGCCTGGCAATGTTCCAAGCCCGGGCTCTAAGAGCATTGGTTCAAGGAAATATAAAGCCCGGCGCGCACCGCAGACAGGGCGGATTGTAGGCCCACACGTACTAAATAAGTTGGCCGTCTTCGCTCAGGGCGGTGTCGAGCCTGTGAATGAGGGACTGCAGCAGTTCATCATTGCCATCACCATTGACAGCACCGGTTAGACCTTTTGTATCGCTGCCGGGTACAGGCGACATTGCGTCGGAATCAGAGGGTGTCGGTGCCTTGTCAACCACGTCAAAGGCCAGATTCAACGCAGCCAGAACTGCGATGCGATCGCGCGCGCGCACTTTGCCGGCGTCGCGGATCTTGCACATGGCCGAATCGACCCGTTCAACCGCCTCCAGCAACCTGGATTCGCCGCCTTCGGGACAAACGAGCAAATAGCTCTGGCCCATGATTTGAACTTCGAGTTGCTTCATCAGGCGATCTTGCGCGGCGATTCCACATCGGGCAGCCGCTCAATCAGCGCGTCCACCCGCGCGCGCGCTGCACCCAGTCTGGACTTCAGCGAGTCGCGCTCCTGGGTCAGGGTTTCAACCTGTTTTGCCAGCAGAGCATTGGTGCGCTGCAGTTCACCATAGCGAACAAGCAAGCGCTCAATGCGCTCGGCAATCTGGTCAATGTGGGATTGGTTCGACATCGGTGTCGCGTTGTTCGCCATAAAAGTCGCATTGTAGGGTTTGCGTCCGAGCTGCCAAGTTAAAATCGCAGCGTTGGTGCTCGCAGTGTGGTTCTCACACAGCAGTTCAACGGGAAGCAGGAGGGGCCGTGCAAAAGGCACACCTTAACCTGCGCTGCCCCCGCAACGGTAAGTGGACGAGCCCTGAGGCTCTGCTTTCACCCATCAGCCACTGGACGTCTTAAAAGGCATCTGGGAAGGCGGTGAAAGCCGCTCCATCAGCCCGGATACCGGCCAATATGGCGGTCGTACCTGGTATGACCATGACGCTCATGCACTGTCGGGGAAGATGGTGTGGGTTTTTGTTCGGGCTGCTATCTTGATGAAATCAGGTGCTTTTTGTGCCGGTGCGTTGCAGTTTCAGTATGGTCCGCAGCGCATTGTTTGCCTGACTGAGGAAACTACCGAATGGCTCTATGCGCTGGGGCAGGAGAGCCGCATTGTCGGTATTTCCGGTTATACGGTCAGACCCGCGCGTGCGCGCGTTGAAAAGCCCAAAGTCAGTGCTTTTTTGAGCGCCAAAATTGACAAAATTCTGGACCTGAAGCCCGATTGCGTTTTCGGTTTTTCGGACCTTCAGGCCGACATTGCCGCGGAGCTGATTCGCAAGGGCGTGCAGGTCACGGTGTTCAACCAGCGCAGCGTGGGTGAGATCTTTTCGATGCTCTACCAGGTTGCCGCCATCGTCGGGCAAGCAGAACAAGGTGCCCAACGCATTGCCGACATGCAAGCCGGTTTGGATGCGATGCGCACTGACGTGGAGTTGCTTTTGGAACGTGGTGCACGCCGGCCCAAGGTATTCTTTGAGGAGTGGTACGACCCGCACATCAGTGCCATTCGATGGGTCTCCGAACTGATAGGCATTGCCGGTGGAGACGATTGTTTTGCGGAGTTGTCGCTGGAGCCGATGGGCAAGCAAAGAATCATCGCCGATGGCGCCGAGATTGTCCGCCGTGATCCCGAGATTATTTTTGGCTCATGGTGCGGCAGAAAATTTCGCCCTCAACATGTGCTGGCGCGCGGAGGTTGGCAGGGTGTTGCGGCGGTGCGCAGCGGACACCTGTTTGAGATCAAGTCGGCCGATATTGTGCAGCCCGGCCCCGCCGCGCTGACGGATGGAGTGCGCAAGATTCACCAGCATATCGTGGCATGGATGCGGGACGACAT
>CAIOLZ010000123.1 GCA_903859265.1 uncultured beta proteobacterium | reverse complement strand
TCCATTACTGCTTTTTACACGGTTTTGTCCGAGGGCGATGACCAGCAAGACCCGATTGCTGACGCGGCACGTGCCATCCTGGACGGCCATATTGTTCTGTCCCGCACCTTGGCAGAGGCAGGCCATTACCCGGCCATCGATATTGAGCAATCGGCCTCGAGGGTCATGCATAACGTGGTGTCCAGAGAGCATTTTGAGCTTGCACGGCGGTTTCGGGCGATCTATTCCAAGTACGAAAAAGGTCGTGATCTGGTTCAGATTGGCGCCTACGCACAGGGCTCCGACCCGGCGCTGGATGAAGCCATCGCCCTGCACGACAACATGAGCCAGTTTTTGCAACAAGACATGTTCCAGGCAGCGCCAATGGACGGCTTGCTTGACCTGATGCGCGTGGCTACCGAGATCAACTATGTCTAAGTTCCACGCCATCGAACTGGCTATTCAAGTGGCCACGCGCCAGCGCGATGCGCTGGCGCAAAAGCATGCACAGGCGGTTCGCAATCTGGACTTTGGCAAAAGCCAACTCTCGCAGCTCGAGTCTTACGCCACCGATACGGATACGCGCTGGTCAGCAGGGGGTGGCGCCGTGGCCCTGTCGGCGGAACTGCTGCGCCATCACTACTCGTTTATGGAGCGCTTGCAAGGTGCAGTGCAGATGCAAACCGGCGTGCTGACCAACTTGCAGGCTCAGGTGGCGCTTGCCCATAAGGCGCTGCTGCAGGCCGAATACCGCCTTGCAGGCTTCGGGGCCGTACTCGACGCGAGAAAAGCCATGCATGCCAATGTGCAGGCGCGCCGTGAGCAACGCATTACCGATGAATTCGCATCTTTGCGACACACACAGAATGGCGCGCAGCGCCGGTTGGGAGAAAACGTATGACGATTGAGATGTCCCTGTTAGCTCCAGCCTCACCTGGCCCCAACCCGGCGGATTCGCAGTCCGTGAAATCCAGTTCCGCAACGGGCCCGGTATCCAGTGCCGACTCCAAAACCGATGACAAGGACAGCACTTCGGGTCCGGGAGGTTTCAATGCAATTTTGACGTCCGTGGGCCAGAAATCTGAAAAAGAGACCCAAGCGACCGACGCAAAAAAAGTAAAAAAAGCCGATCCCGCCGAAAAAACTTCCACTGGCGCTACAGCAGCGAATGCCCAGGGCGCGGCCCCGGTGGATCCGGCGCAGACGCAGGCCCAGGTTCAAGCGCAGGCGCTGCCCACTGCATTGGCAACGGGGACCTTGCCCCCCGCTGCAACCCAGCCGAACGGGGATGTTCCTGCGCAAGTCGTACCCGGCGTGACGTCGGATGCACGCAAGTTGGTAATCGGCAGTGTGGCGGATGCAGCAAACGCCGAAAGAGCGGCAGGATTGACAGACGCTGCGCAGGAGACCGCTGCGCCGCAAGGTGCTGCGGCAAACGCACTCGCGCGTGGCAAGACTGAAAAAAACGCGTTGCTGGCCGATTCCGGTGCATCGACAACGCTGGCTGTAGCGGGTGAAAGCGGTGCCTCCGGTGCGCCGCCGGCGCCGGGAGGTACGGCCGAAGTTCAGGCGCAATTTGACTTAAAAATGTTTGCGGCCATGCAGGAACAGCGTGGTGCGCAATCGGCGTCGATGCCGCCCGTCACTGCATTCCAGGCGGCGGGCAAGCCAGAAAAACCGGGTGGCGATTCCGCTTCTTCTGGCAAAGGCAGTGCCGACAGCACCTATTCGGCCCAATCACTGGGTGTTAGCAGCAACAACTACGCAAGCAATGCGCCGGCAGCTACTGAGTCGGCACAGGGACATCAAGTGGCCGAGCAGGTGAAGTACTGGATTTCCCAGGACGTACAAAACGCGCAGATCAAACTCGATGGTCTGGGAAGCAAGCCGGTCGAAGTGAGCATCAGCATGAGTGGCAACGAAGCGCATGTCGCGTTTCGTACCGACGAATTGCAAACCCGTGGCGTTCTGGAGAATGCGGGTGCCCAATTGAAGGATATGCTGCAAAGTCAGGGACTGGTGCTTTCGGGTGTTTCGGTTGGTACCTCGGGCAGTGGTAATGGCGGCGCTGGCGATCCCAAATCCCGCCAGAGTTCCAGACAGGGCGTGGTCAACGTGATTGTTGCGAGCCCTGCCGTTGCCGGTCCGTCAACTGGCCAGGCGGCAGGCCGCTCACTGGATCTGTTTGTATAGTGGCCCTGCAAATGGGTCTAACTTCTTACGTAAGGAAATACTGTGGCCGATAAACCGGAAGCCGCCGAAGGCGCAAAAGCCCCTGCCAAAAGCAAGAAAATGCTGGTGATTATTGGTGGAGCCGTGCTGGTTCTGGCCTTGGTGGGGGGAGGCGCATTCTTCTACATTAGCAAGCAACGGGCTGCTGCGGAAGACAGCGGCGAAGATGCCCCCAAAGCGGCCTCAGCTGAGAAAAAAGCCGCGCCTGCTTACATGCCCATGGACAACATGGTGGTCAATCTGGCAGATCCCGGTGGCGAGCGCGTGGCTCAAATTGGCATCACACTGGTTTTGAGCGATGCCCATGCCGCCGAGGAAGTCAAATCCTTTTTGCCCACCATTCGCAGCGGTGTCCTGCTTTTGATTTCACAGCGTACGGCTGAAGAGCTGCTCAAGGT
>CAIOLZ010000122.1 GCA_903859265.1 uncultured beta proteobacterium | reverse complement strand
GTAATGCAAATCGTCAGCGGACCCTGCGTGGTGTCACCACCGATGAGTTCGCAGCCATGGGCATCGGCCAGCGCCAGCATCTGCGTTGCAAATGGTTGCAGCCAAGCCGCATTGGCCTCGGGCAGTGCCAACGCCAATGTGAATGCCTTGGGGCGTGCTCCACACGCGGCCAAATCACTCAGGTTGACTGCCAGCGCTTTGTGGCCCAGCGCGCCTGGCTCTGCGTCCGCAAAAAAATGGCGCCCTGACACCAGCATGTCGCAGGACACGGCCATTTGCATGCCGGGTGCCAGGGACAAAAGCGCGCAATCATCTCCGATGCCGAGGTCTGCCGCGCGCGCGGGCCGGTTGAAAAACCGGTCAATAAGTTCAAATTCGCCCATGCTCAAACCCGCGCCGGCCACAGGAAACGCAGGGGCGCAGTGCGCAGCCGCGCAGTGATCGCGCCGTAGATGCGGCTGCGTTCCACATCAGACACATCGTGTGCGCGCAGTGCCACCCGGAAAGCGAAGTAAAAACTCACACCGACATTCATCAAGCCAATCACCGGCAAGGAGGCCACAGCCCACCAAAGCCCGTGCCGGTACACCACGTCCCAGCCAATCGAGGCGCAGGCCGCACCGATCTGTCCGGCCGACAAGGTGACGTGGCGCGCGTCCAGCGGTATGGCCAGAAACGCCATGACGGAGGGCACCAGCCCGAGCATGAAACCCAGAGAAATATTGGATGCGAAGCCTGAAATATTGACCCGCCAGAACCCTGCCCAGCGCTGGGCGCGCGGCACACCGAGCACGGCGGTAATGCGCGGGTTGTAGCGTATTGCCGAATCCAGCCGGTGCAGCACAAACCAGTTCTCCGCCCAGCCACCAAGAATGCTGCTGGCAAATAACAGCACGCCGGTGAAGGCGGCGTACAAGACGCTCGGGCCCAGCAGGCTGAGCGAATGCAATACATAGCCAGCCGTCGCCTGGTCGATCATGGGCGCACCGCGCAATTGCGCTACGACCAGAGCCAGCACAAGGGTCGCCGGGAACACCACCGCTACGTTGCCCAGCACCGCGGCAGTTTGTGACCGGACGAGGTGGGTGACTTCATCGACAAAAGCGTCGAGGGCGCCGGGCGCGTTCATGTCCTTGAGTTTGGCGGCCATGGCCGGTGCAGTCATCGCGGGTTGCTTGGTGGCCAGCGTGAAGTGCAGCAGTTGAATCACCACGAAGCTGACGGCATACACCACGCCCGACCAGAAGCCGTACCAAAATGCCGACAAACCGCAGGCCATGACGGCGAATTTGAGTGCGGTGGTTATCGCCGTCAGCGCCCCTCCGCCTGCCGCGTTGCCCACCATCTTGCGGTACTCAGCATGGTCGCGCGTGATGTAGTGTTCGCCGGTTTCCGAGTTGCGCTCCGCCACCTTGGCGGCCAGCAAAGATGCGCTGGAATTGACCAACCCTGCCACGCTACGTTGCGCATGACCGAGTTCGGCCAGCTGCGACAGGAGCTTTGCACTGTGCAGATGATCCGGGTCGTCGAGCAGGCAATCGAGCAGTGCCCGGACACGCAACACGCGCTCGCGCAACTGACGCAGGCGAAACACCAAATCCACTGAAATGCCATGCGCATCGAGATGGTTATAGACGGTAGCTGCCGCATTGCGGCAGGCCTCGAGCTGGAGCTTGAAAGCCCTGGCAGCCTCGGTGACGTCCTCGCCTGCGAGCCATTGTTCGCGCACCAGGTCAAAACTGCTGGCAAGGGTGTGAAACGGGTTCCTGTCGCGTGCTGACGCGTCCATGCGCAAACGCACTTCGGGCGAAAACCCGGTCGCCCGGATTTGGCTGGTGCAAAACGTCATCGCATCGAGCAGCGCGGTTTGCCAATGCGTCAATGCCCGGCGGCTTGCGGTTTGCTGGATTGTCGCTGGCGCGCTCAAAAATACCGCCAGACGTTGCAGCGTGTGCGGGCTCAGGGAGGCCAGCCAGCGGGCGTCCATGGTGGTTGGCATGACAAGGTCAAAAAGTTCGGAAGCGTCCGAGGTCTGGGGCGAGCTCGGCAGCCACTTTTTGTTCAGCCTTTGCACCAGTTCGCTCAGAAATGCGTTGCGTGAAGCAAACCCGTGGTCTGACAGCAAAAGGCTGCCATCCACTTCGGACAACAGGGATCGCCAAAAAGCCTGCACCCGCAACGCTGCTTGCGGCCGTACTTCCAGAATATCCAGCAGCATGTCCACCCGCGCGGCCGAGTCCGCAGGCGAGTCCTGTGCGCCGCGAATCCAGTCGGTGAGGGCAATCAGCCAGAGGTGCCGGTGCACCAGGTCAAAGTCAGGATCCAGGCTGTCAAGCAGACCCACCAGATCTACAGTTTTGGACGGCATGCGCAGGCGTCAGTGCAGCGTGCGCGAATCGCCAATGCCAGCGTCACCGCTGAGCGCATCCAGCACAAACATCGGCACATCGGCGTCGAATTTTTCGCCATCTTCGGCCACGCAGAAAAAGCTGCCGTGCATGGTGCCTGTAGGCGTGCGCAGCCGGGTACCGCTGGTGTATTCGAAGGATTGTCCCGGCTTGAGCAAAGGCTGCTGGCCGACAACACCCAGGCCCTTGACCCGCTCCGTGTGGCCGTTGGCGTCGTTGATGTTCCAGGTGCGAGAAATCAGCTGGGCCGCAACCTCGCCGACGTTGGTGATGGTGATGGTGTAGGCGAACACATACAGCCCTTCCTCGGGACTGGACTGATCCTGGAGGTATTGGGGCCTGACTTCCACTAAAAATTGGTACTTTGGCATGCTGCGATGCTATCCTGAAAGACGTTTCAACCTGCCCCATCAACTACACGCCAATTTGCCATGACTTTTCGCATCGCACCTTCCCTTCTTTCCGCGGACTTTGCCCGACTGGGCGAAGAGCTCCAGCAGGTCATTGCCGCTGGTGCCGACTGGATCCATTTTGACGTGATGGACAACCATTACGTGCCCAATCTCACCTTCGGACCGATGATTTGCAGCGCGCTCAAGCCGCATGCAAAAACGGCGGCCGGGTTGGCAGTGCCGATTGATGTGCATTTGATGATTTCGCCGGTGGACGCGCTGGCGGCCCAGTTTGCAGACGCCGGCGCCGACCTGATCAGCTTTCACCCCGATGCCAGCTCCCATGTGCACCGCAGCATCCAGGCCATCAAATCCAAAGGCGTCAAGGCGGGCCTGGTTTTTAACCCGGCAGAGCCGCTGAGCGTGCTGGACTGGGTGATCGAAGATTTGGATTTGGTGTTGATCATGAGCGTCAACCCCGGCTTCGGCGGACAGAGTTTTATCGACTCCGCATTGCGCAAAATTGAAGACGTACGGCGCCGCATCGACGCCTGTGGCAAAGATATCCGGCTGGAAGTGGATGGCGGCATCAAGATTGACAACATCCGGCTTGTGGCGCAGGCCGGGGCTGACACCTTTGTTGCCGGCAGCGCCATTTTCGGCAAACCCGATTACAAGTCGGTAATTGACGCCATGCGCTCGGAGTTGGGCGATTGACAGGCGCGCATTGACCCGGATTCAGTTTGTCGGCAGGCTTTGGAGCATGCTGCCCATCGAATGGCCAGCGCTGCTGAGCTTGAATACTGCTACGGCCTGCACGAGTTCTGCTGCCTGGCTCTTGAGACCACTGGCAGCGGCGGCCATTTGTTCCACCAGGGCGGCATTTTGTTGGGTGACCCGATCGATTTCGACGACGGCGGCTCCAACTTGTGCAACGCCCCGGTTTTGTTCCGAGCTCGCTGCGCTGATTTCGCCAACAATGTCGGTCACCCGCCTAATTGCAGCGACTACTTCCGTCATGGTGCTGCCGGCTTGATCAACCAGTGTCGTGCCATGTTCCACCCGATCCACGCTGGCTCCGATCAGTGATTTGATCTCCTTGGCGGCGTCCGCGCTGCGCCCCGCCAGTGCGCGTACTTCGGAGGCCACGACGGCAAATCCCCGACCTTGCTCACCGGCGCGCGCCGCTTCAACGGCTGCGTTCAAAGCCAATATATTGGTCTGGAAGGCAATGCCGTCGATCACGCCGATGATGTCGGCAATCTTGCGCGAAGAATCGTTGATGCCGCGCATGGTTTCCACCACCTGGCTCACCACGTCTCCCCCACGCACCGCCACGCTCGACGCGTTGGTGGCCAGTTGGCTAGCCATGCGCGCGTTGTCTGCACTGTGGCTCACGGCAGTGCCAAGTTGTTCCATGCTGGAGGCAGTTTCCTCCAGCGCGCTGGCTTGTTGCTCGGTGCGGTTGGACAGATCGTGGTTGCCGGCAGCGATTTCAGAGCTCGCATTGGCAACGCGCTCCGAACCATGTCTGACTTCGGTGACCAGCGTTATCAGACTGCTTTGCATGTCTTTGAGCGAGTGCAGAAGATCAGCGATTTCATCACTGCCACGGGCGTCAATGCTGGCGGTGAGGTCGCCGTGGGAGACTTGGTCTGCCACCTGAACCGCTTTTTGCAGCGGCTTGACGATCTGGCGTGTCAACCAGAATCCACCGAAGATGGAAATAAATGTCACCAGGAGCATCACGGCTAGCGCAATTTTCGTAGCGCGTTGGGCTCCGCTGGAGGCGGCGTCCGATGCGCTGACCTCGCTTTTGGCCAGCTCGGAGCGCAACTCTGCCAACGTGGCAGCCGCCTGGCGATCTTTGCCTTTGGCGGCCTTGTCCCCGGCAGCGTAGTCGTTGTCGCTGGCTTTGTACTCTTCGAGCGCCTTCTTGTAGCCATCCTGCGCTAAGGCCATTTCGTCCCGCAGTTTGGCGATCAGCGGGTGGATGTCGGAACTGTTGCCCATCAATTTATCCAAAGCGTCGATTCCGCTGTTGACTTCCGCCATTTGTTTCAAATGTGCGTCCCAATGCTTGTCAAATTCTTTTGGATCCTTGCCACGCAGCAAAACGTCCTTCCACTCCTGTATGCCGGTTGCGAAATGGGATGAAATTTCGGCGCCGATATTGTGGCCAGACACTTGATGCAGCACGTCGTTTTCATAACTTGCAACGGCCTGATTGAGCTGGAATATGCCGAACATGCCGCCGGCAAAAAGCAAAAAAAGCGATAGTGCGAAAGCCAGCGGTAGTTTGACGCTCAGTTTCATAAAACCCTCTTTGGCTTGTGTTCGACGGAGGAAATGACAAATATGACACTTCGCCCAGCCCTGTGCAATCCGTGCACGCTCAAAAATCCGATCGATGTTGTTTTTATGTGGGGTGGGTTGGCAGATGCTGACCTTGGCGCCTGAAACCGGTTTGCTACACTCAAGTCATGTTCATTCATCGCATCAGCATTACGGGTTGTAGCGACCGGGGGGCCTGGCCCTGGCGGTCCTGCTCCAATGTGATTGAGTGCGCGCAACCGCTCCTGGTCTGACACGATCCATGTCGTCCCACGGGGGCCAGGGTGATGGGTGCAAACACTCACGTTGACTGCCGCTGCGGCCCGATTGCTCCCGTACATTGCCGGGTTTGCGGGCTGCCAGTGCAGCGCGACTTGACTGCTCCGCTCCGTGGAGCCCTTGAATTGCCAGACCAATAAAGGCATGACTGACGTGATGAACCAAGACGAATTTGACACCCTGCGCGGCCAGGGCTTTAACCGCATACCTCTGCAGGCGCAGGCCTTCGCAGACCTCGAAACGCCGCTTTCCCTGTATCTCAAACTTGCCGGCGATCCGGTATCCGGTGAGCCCCAGCCCTACAGCTTCTTGCTCGAATCTGTGGTCGGCGGCGAGCGCTTTGGGCGCTACAGTTTCATCGGCTTGCCCGCACGTACGTTGCTGCGCGCCAGCGGGTTTGGCGCGCAGGCCTGCACTGAAGTGGTCACCGACGGGCGCGTGGTTGAGCGATCAGAAATCAACCCGCTGGACTTTATTGCCCAGTATCAAAATCGCTTCAAGGTAGCCCTGAGTCCCGGCCTACCCCGGTTTTGCGGAGGGCTGGCAGGCTATTTTGGCTATGACGCAGTGCGCTACATCGAGAAAAAACTGGAGGCAAGCTGCCCACCCGACACTTTGGGATGCCCTGACATCGTGCTGTTGCAGTGCGAAGAGCTGGCGGTGATCGACAACCTCTCGGGCAAGTTGCATCTGATTGTTTACGTGGACCCGGAAGTGCCGGGTGCCTTGGCCGCCGGTCATGCCCGGCTGAGCGAACTCAAAGCCAAGCTCGGGCGCGCCGTATCGGCGCCGGCGGTCAAGCCGTCGAGCGTCCACCCGGCAGTGCGCGACTTCCAGAAGCCGGACTACATCGCTGCGGTGGAGCGTGCCAAGGAGCTTATCGCGGGGGGAGACTTCATGCAGGTTCAGGTAGGGCAGCGCATCAGCAAGCGCTACACCGAATCGCCGCTGAGCCTTTACCGTGCGTTGCGGGCGCTCAATCCCAGTCCGTACATGTATTACTACAACTTCAGTGGTGCAGATGGAATGGACGGGGGCTTTCATGTGGTGGGCGCGTCGCCAGAAATTCTGGTGCGCCAGGAGCAGGTCATCGACGCCTCGGCCGTGGGAGGCATGGCGCAGAAAGTGACGATTCGCCCGCTGGCCGGAACCCGACCGCGCGGGGCCACACCAGAGCTGGACAAGGCGGCTGAATCGGAGCTGATCAATGATCCCAAAGAGCGTGCCGAGCACGTCATGCTGATCGACCTTGCGCGCAATGACATCGGACGCATTGCCAAAACGGGCACTGTCAAAGTCACGGACGCTTTTTGCGTGGAACGCTACAGCCACGTGATGCACATTGTGAGCAACGTGGAGGGCACTCTGCTGGATGGGATGACCAGCATGGATGTGCTCAAGGCTACCTTCCCGGCAGGGACCTTGACCGGCGCGCCCAAGGTGCATGCGATGGAATTGATTGACCGGCTCGAACCGGTCAAGCGCGGTATTTACGGCGGAGCCTGTGGCTATCTGAGTTACGCCGGCGATATGGATGTGGCGATTGCCATTCGCACCGGCGTGATTAAAAACCAGATGTTGCATGTGCAAGCCGCTGCGGGCGTGGTGGCTGACAGCGTGCCGGCGCTGGAGTGGAGAGAAACCGACGCCAAAGCCCGCGCCTTGTTGCGCGCCAGTGAGCTGGTTGAGGAGGGCTTGCAATGACCGCATCAAAAATCAAGCTGCTGATGATCGATAACTACGACAGCTTCACTTACAACATCGTTCAGTATTTCGGTGAACTCGGGGCCGAGGTAG
>CAIOLZ010000121.1 GCA_903859265.1 uncultured beta proteobacterium | reverse complement strand
TGGTAGGCGCAATTGGACTCGAACCAACGACCCCCACCATGTCAAGGTGGTGCTCTAACCAGCTGAGCTATGCGCCTGAAGCTCTCCATTATAGCAGTTCAAATTTCATGTTCCGGCGGGACTGCATGAAACGACAATTTCCCTGGACCATAATTAACGTTTACGTAAACGTCAATGCGACACATATCCGTTTGCGCGTTCATTCCACACAGCAAGCAATCAGCATCCAAAGGAGTTTTTCATGGACATAGCAGGCAAGGTCTTTATTGTTACCGGTGGCGCTTCCGGGCTGGGCGAAGGCACCGCGCGCATGCTCGCGGCCAAAGGCGGCACAGTCGTGATTGCGGATATGCAAACTGAAAAAGGTGCTTCCGTTGCCACTGAAATCGGCGGCGTATTCGTGAAGTGTGACGTCAGCAATGAGGCGGATGGTCAGGCTGTGGTCGCCAAAGCGGTTTCGATGGGCAAACTGATGGGCCTGGTGAACTGCGCCGGTATTGCACCCGCAGAAAAAACCGTTGGCAAGAATGGAGCACATACCCTGGCCGCTTTCACCAAGTGCATCACGGTCAATCTGGTGGGCAGCTTCAACATGATCCGTCTGGCGGCCGATGCCATGTGCAAGAACGCTCCGGAACCTACCGGTGAACGCGGTGTGATGATTTCCACCGCATCGGTTGCAGCCTACGACGGCCAAATTGGTCAAGCCGCTTACAGCGCATCCAAGGGCGGCATTGTCGGCATGACGCTCCCGATAGCCCGTGATCTGGCGCGCAATGGCATTCGCAATATGACGATTGCGCCGGGCATTTTTGGCACACCCATGTTGTTTGGCATGCCGCAGGATGTGCAGGACGCGTTGGCCGCCAACGTGCCGTTCCCCTCGCGCTTGGGCACGCCACAGGATTACGCCAAACTGGCGCAGCACATCATCGAAAACGAGATGCTCAACGGAGAAGTGATCCGCCTGGATGGCGCCATACGCCTGGCGCCGCGATAAGCCCAAACGCGGCGCAGGTCAAAGGCCGAAGCCATCATCGGCGGCGATCACAGCGCCGTTGATGAAATGGCTTTGGTCGGAGCACAGCATGACCAGCATGGCATCGAGGTCCTGGGGTTGGCCGACCCGCTTGCGCGGCATCATTTGCACCAGCTTTTGACCCGCCTCCGTTTTCCAATGGTGGTGGTTGATTTCCGTGTCGATGTAGCCCGGGCAAAGCGCGTTAACGTTGATGCCAAACTTTCCCCACTCCAGCGCCATGGCCTTGGTCATCTGGATAACCGCTGCCTTGCTCATGCAGTACACGCCGATTTGCGGCAAAACCCGCAGCCCGGCAACGGATGCGATGTTAAGAATGCGCCCGCCGGTAAAACTCCCAGGGGCTGCGCCCTTGGCGCGGGCGAGCATGCGTTTTCCAACTTCCTGGGCCACGAAAAAAGCACCCTTGACGTTGGTATCAAACATGAAATCGTAATCTTCAGGAGATACTTCCTGCAGGCGCTGCGTCGTACTCACACCGGAGTTGTTAACCAGAATGTCGATCGAACCGACTTCCGTTTCCGCATGGGCCACGGCGCTCTTGATGGACGCATGGTCCGTCACATCGAGCTCTATGACATGCGCGTCGCCGCCTTCCGCATCAATGATGGCGCGCAAATCCTTGAGTTTATCGACCCGGCGACTGGCCAGAACGACGGCGGCTCCCGCCGAGGCAAGGGTCCGCGCAAACTGCCGGCCCAGGCCACTGCTGGCGCCGGTAATGAAGGCAACGCGACCTGATAAATCAATGCTGTAAGTCATTTAGAGGTTCTCCACTGTTCAATTGTCCGGCCGGGAAGGCAACGGGCATTCCGCGAATAAAATTCGTCGGCGATCAGATTCCATTATCAAACGAGACCTCCATGACGAACCAAGAAATTCTGGCCCAGTATGGCCCGCGCGAATCGATGGACTACGACGTTGTCGTGGTCGGCGGCGGCCCTGCCGGACTGGCCACGGCGATCCGCCTCAAGCAATTGGCATCGGAAAAAGGCAGCGATGTGTCAGTGGTCGTTCTGGAAAAAGGCTCTGAGCCCGGCGCGCACATTTTGTCCGGCGCCATCATGGATCCCGTCGCGCTGACCGAACTTCTACCCAACTGGAAAGCGATGGGGGCCCCGCTCACCCAACCCGTCACCGATGATGCGTATGTGTTTCTCAGCGAATCCTCGGGCTTTCGCGTTCCGAATTTTCTCTTGCCGCCCTTTGCGCACAACCACGGCAACTTCATTGTGAGCCTGGGTGCGGTCACCAAGTGGCTGGCAGAACAGGCAGAAGCTCTGGGCGTAGAAATTTTTCCCGGCTTCGCCGCAGCGGAGGTTTTGTACAACGAACGCGGCGGCGTCAAAGGCGTTGCAACCGGTAATTTGGGCGTCGGCAAAGACGGTGAGCCGATGGACAACTTCCAGCTCGGCATGGAGTTGCTGGGCAAGTACACGGTGTTTGCCGAAGGTGCACGCGGTCATTTGGGCAAGCAGGTGATTGCCAAATTTGGCCTCGATAAGGGCCGCGAACCGCAAAGCTTTGGCATTGGCATCAAGGAACTCTGGGAAATTGACCCGAGCCGCCACAAGCCCGGCTTCGTGATGCACACCGCCGGATGGCCGATGGAGTCTGACACCTATGGCGGGGCGTTTCTTTACCACCTGGAGGGCAACAAGGTGGCGCTCGGCTTTGTCACCGGTCTGGGTTACACCAACCCCTATCTCAGCCCTTTTGAAGAATTTCAGCGCTGGAAAACGCATCCCAATGTGCGCTACTACTTTGAAAACGACCAAGGCGAAATCACGGCAAAGCGCTTGTCCTACGGCGCGCGCGCCATCAACGCCAGCGGCATAGGCGCACTGCCGCAAACCGTGTTTCCCGGCGGAGCACTGGTCGGTTGCGACGCGGGTTATCTCAACGTGAGCCGAATCAAGGGCAGCCACGCCGCGATCAAATCCGGCATGCTGGCCGCCGAGGCTGCGTTTGACGCGCTGGCTAACGGACGCCAGAACGACACATTGACGGCATATCCCGAAGCGTTTGAGAAAAGCTGGCTGCATACCGAACTGCACAAAGACCGCAATTTCAAGAACTGGTTCAAGTACGGCCTGACCACCGCCACGCTGATGAACGGCTTTGAGCAATTCGTCTTGCGTGGCCACATCCCGTGGACGCTGCACCGCGATAAGCCCGACCACCTCTACCTCAAGCCGGCTGCCGAGTGCAAGCCCATCGCCTACCCCAAGCCGGATGGCAAGCTGACATTTGACCGGCTCTCCAGCGTGTTCATCAGCAATACCAACCACGAAGAACAACAGCCGTCCCATTTGACGCTGAAGGACGCATCGGTGCCCGTGTCCATCAACCTGGCCAGATTCGCCGGTCCCGAGGCGCGCTACTGCCCCGCTGGCGTTTACGAATTCGTAAAAAACGACGACAACACCGACCGGCTGCAAATCAACGCGCAAAACTGCGTGCATTGCAAAACCTGCGACATCAAGGATCCGACACAAAACATTGTCTGGGTGACGCCGGAAGGTGGCGGCGGCCCCAACTACGCCGGCATGTGAGGAGCCCGTCCATGCCCATGAAATTCACCTCCGACCATGTCTGGATCGAGCCCCTTGATGCGAGTATCGCCAAAGTTGGCATTACGCTGCACGCACAAGACGCCTTGGGTGACGTGGTGTTTGTCGAATTCCCGACCGTGGGCAGCAGCCACAAAAAGGGCGATGTTTGCGGCGTGGTGGAATCCGTGAAAGTAGCAGCAGACCTGCTTATGCCGGTTGACGGGACGGTCACGGAGATTAATGCGACTTTGCGCGATGAACC
>CAIOLZ010000120.1 GCA_903859265.1 uncultured beta proteobacterium | reverse complement strand
GGTTATCGCTGAGACGTTTAATGGGCATTGCATCGCTCTTTTTTTCTGGTTGGATAGGCTCTGAGGTGGCTATCGCATTGCCACGGGTGTTCGGACGCTGTGGGGCGGAGCGCTCAACGCCGTTCGTGTCCCCCGGCCTGCGGCCTCCTCCTTTACCTCACTGCGCTGAACGCCCCGCCCCGCAGCGCCTGCGAGCATGCTGGCTAGAGCAATGTTTTGAATGCATTGCGCGCAGCCACCATGGCAAGTCGAGGGCGGCAGGGTGGAAGGTGCAGCGAAGTAAAGGAGGAGGAACGGGCGAAGCCCGATCCGGGGGACATGAGCGGAACCTTTCACCCCGCCGCCCTCGGCCAGAACTAAAGCCCGGAGTATCGACCTACCCCGATCCAGTACTTTCCAAGAACTAAATCCATGCAAAAAGAATTCGACTACATCATCGTAGGCGCAGGCTCCGCCGGAAGCGTCCTGGCGAACCGCTTGAGTGAAGACAAGAGCGCAACAGTGCTCGTGATTGAGGCCGGGCCTTTGGACCACAACCTCATGATCCACATGCCCAGCGGGTTTGCGTACCCCATGGCGAACCCGCGATATACGTGGATGTACGAATCCGAGCCCGAGCCGTTTATGGACAACCGGCGCATTCACTGCCCGCGTGGCAAGACCATTGGCGGCTCCAGCAGCATCAACGGCATGGTGTACATCCGAGGCAATGCGCAAGACTACAACGCGTGGGCGCAGAAGTTCAATTTGCCGCAGTGGACGTATGCGCACTGCCTGCCGTACTTTAAAAAGTCTGAAACCCGTGCCAAAGGTGCGGACGAATACCGCGGTGGCGACGGCCCACTTAGAGTAAGCACGGGCGCATGCAAAAACCCGCTCTACATCGCATTCATCGAAGCTGGCAAACAAGCGGGCTACGCTTACACCGAAGACATGAACGGCTACCGCCAAGAGGGCTTTGGCCCCATGGACATGACCACCCACAAAGGCCGGCGCTGGAGCACAGCGATGGCCTATCTGCGCCCTGCGCTCAAGCGCGGCAACCTCAAGCTGTTGCCCGAAACGCTAGCGACCAAAGTGCTGTTTGACAGCGCATTCAGCGCCGCAGCGGGTACACGTGCGCCACGTGCTATGGGTGTAGAAGTGGAGTACAACGGTAGCGTGCACCAATTGCACGCCAAGCGCGAAGTAATTTTGTGTGGCGGCGCGATCAACTCGCCGCAGCTCTTACAACTCTCGGGCATTGGCAACCCTGAGCATCTCCAACCCTTGGGCATCAAAATGGTGGCTACGCTCAAGGGTGTGGGCGAGAACCTGCAAGACCATTTGGAAACCTATGTGCAATACGCTTGCAAGCAGCCTATTACGCTCTATTCGGCGACCAATCCTTTGGTCAAACTAAAAATTGGTTTGCAGTGGGTTTTATTCAGAACCGGCTTGGGTGCGACCAACCATTTTGAATCGGGCGGCTTTATCCGCAGCGAAGCGGGCGTGCAGCATCCCGATTTGCAGTACCACTTTTTGCCCATGGCAGTGCGTTACGACGGTAACTCGCCTGCCACTGGTCACGGTTTTCAGGCACATGTGGGGCCCATGCGCCCGACCAGCCGCGGTCACGTCCGAATCAAAACCGATAACCCTAAAGATGCGCCCGAGATCGTCTTCAACTACATGAGCACCGAGCAAGATCGCAAAGAAATGCGCGCCGCTATTCGCCTAACGCGCGAAGTGTTTATGCAAAAAGCGTTTGATGAATACCGTGGTGAAGAACTATCGCCCGGCCCGAGCGTGCAAACCGATGCCGAGATTGACACCCATATCCGCGCCAGCGCCGAGACCGCTTACCACCCTTCGTGCAGCTGCCGCATGGGAACCGATGACATGGCGGTGGTCGATGGGCAAGGGCGTGTACACGGTGTGCAGGGCTTGCGGGTGGTGGACGCTTCCATCATGCCGATTGTGGTCAGCGGCAACCTCAATGTGCCCACCATCATGATGGCGGAAAAGATTGCCGATGCCATCAAAGGCAAAGCGCTTGCGCCCTCCAGCGCACCGGCGTGGGTGCATCCCGATTGGCAAACGCAACAGCGCTGAGCCGTCACCATCATGAAACCCCGTCCGCTCATGCAACTGCTCGCCGCCATGCTCGCCGGCATCACCCTGTCAATCGCCGCCTGGGACGCCAACGCGCAAAGCAGGCCGATTCACCTCATCGTTCCGTACGCAGCCGGTGGTCCGATCGACATCACGGCGCGGGTACTGGCCGAGCGCGTCAAGGACAGTCTGGGCACCGTGCTGGTGGAAAACCGGCCAGGCGCTGGCGGCAATATCGGAGCCGATGCGATCGCCAAAGCGGTGCCGGATGGCAACACCATCGGCATCGCTGCCACCGCCACGCATGCGGTCAACCCATGGCTCTACAGCAAGATGCCGTTCAATGCAGCCACGGACTTTGCGCCCATCACGCTCATGGTTCGGGTACCCAATGTACTGGTCATGAATGCGCAGACGGCACAGAAGCTGCGTATCCAGACATTGGCCGATTTGATTGCTTATGCGCGCGCGCATCCCGGCCAACTCAACTTTGGCAGCGGTGGCAACGGCAGTGCAGGCCATCTGGCGGGTGAAATGTTCAAGAAAGAAGCCGGCATTTTCGCGGTGCACATCCCCTACAACGGCGGCAACCCGGCGCAACTCGGCCTGCTCAGCGGACAGGTGGATTTCAACTTTGACAACCTCGCCACGGCCTCGCCCAACATCCGCTCCGGCAAACTCAAAGCCCTGGCAGTCACCAGCCTGAAGCGCAACAGCACTTTGCCGGACGTGCCGGCCGTGGCAGAGACGCTCAAGGGTTTTGGCATCGACACCTGGTGGGGCCTGGTGGCGCCGGCTGGCACACCCAAAGACGTCATCGCCAAACTGCACGAGGCCTTTGTCGCCGCTCTGAGCGCACCCGAGACCCAAGCGCGCTTTGCCAACCTGATGGCCGAGCCCGCACCGAGCAGCGCGCAAGAGTTCGGCGCATTCATGCAACAAGAGCGCTCTAAATACCAGAGTGTGGTGAAGGCGTCGGGCGCGCAGGTGGACTGAATGCTGCGCAATGATGACGCGTGAGCAATCATTAAAAATAGGATCAATCATGGATATGGAACGCGTAGCGGATGGCATTGTTGGTACGCTTGCCATCGCATTTGGCATCCATGCCATAGTTACCAAGCGAGTGACATTGGATGATGTTGATGACGATGGGCCAGTGTGGTTTTATGGATGGCGAGCAGTCGCAATCGGATGTTTACTGATGGCGATTAGTGCCTTTTGTTTTGCAGCTGCGCTTGGATTTGTTCATTTGGATGGACTATGAGCGATATGCTTTGCGTATGCCGCGATAGCGGGCCCCTAACGATTCCCCCGAGGTTGGGTACATTGCCGGCAAAGAGACCATTGGAGCAGCCATGACAATCAGTTTCAAAGTCCGTGCAATCCAACGCAATGACTATTCTGATTGGCGGTCACTTTGGGATGGGTACAACGCGTTTTATGGTCGAAGTGCCGAAACTGCTCTCCCCGAGCAGATAACGGAGGCAACATGGAAGCGCTTCTTCGAAAACGAAGAGCCCGTATATGCACTGGTGGCAGAAGACGGTGATGGAGCCATTGTTGGCCTGACACACTACCTGTTTCACCGAAGCACAACTCGACTTCACCCCGTCTGTTATCTGCAGGACCTGTTTACCGCACCTCACTGTCGTGGTCGTGGGATTGCTCGTCAGTTAATTAACGCGGTCTATGACGCGGCTCGTGACGCCAAAAGCAGCCGCGTCTATTGGACAACGCAAACAACCAACGTAGCAGGTCGGGCGCTATACGACAAAGTCGCAAGCCATCTTGGCTTTATTGTCTATTCGCATGAAATTTAACAGTGCCGCACGCCGAAAAATCCAACAGTCAGTGTTTCGGTTAACAAACCAGTCCGACGAATTGACTCCATGACTGAGTCATCGGACTTCAATGCATCAAGGAATTGAACCGAGATTTTCAAGCGCATTGCGCACAGTGGGAACGACCGGGCCGTATTTATGCTTAATTTAAGCCAATACACGCCCGCCGCAAACTATCCGGACGGTGGCCATGTATCCAGAATACATGGCAGTCTTAGCAACTCTTTTATTGCAGGTCAAAGGGAATATTCTGTGGCGTACGCCCGTGATAGGAACCGTCGCAGGAAATCAAGCTATTGACGAAGCGCTTGAGAACCTTGGCGGTGGCACATGCAGACCTGCATCGATGCCAGACCTATTGAACGGTGGCAATTGATGTTGAAAGCCGGCGTCGTTTGTGCGCGATAACGGTCTGCGCGGAATGTCCACCGGCTTGAACGTGAAAGGTGACTTTTTGCGCTAATCTAACGCATCGTTTTGCCGTCCAGCACGCACATTTATTGACCATGTCAGAAATCCCTATTGCTTTATTGGCACTCGATGCGCCGCCACGCACCAAGCCCTCCAATTACCCAGAACCCTTTCGTTCAATGATGGCTGGGCGGGTGAAACGACCATTGGGTGACTTGTTCGGTCTGACAAACTTTGGTGTCAATATCGTGGTAGTTCCGCCAGGGGCGGTCTCCGCATTGCGCCACTCTCACTCCAGGCAGGATGAGTTCGTGTTTGTTGTGTCGGGAACTCTTTTTCTTCAAACCGACCACGGCGAAACTGAAATGTCGTCGGGAATGTGTTCTGGCTTCAGGGCGGGTAGCGAAAATGCGCATCGACTTCTGAATAGGTCGGAAACGGAGGCGGTCTACATTGAAATTGGGGATCGGACCCCTGGAGATACCGTGGTTTATCCGGATGACGACCTTGTTGCGCAGTCGCGCAACGGGAGCTGGACATTCACCCACAAGGACGGAACTCCCTATTTGTGAATGACTGCTGGAGATGGGTTCGTAAGGCCGCTTGCAGCCCTTGCCATCATTTTCAGCCAAGTCGGGCAAAATCCATGGCTTACAGATTCTATTTTTGCCCTTACTCCCTGAAGCACGATGACATCCAACGTATCTGATAACCGTTTTACCCGCCTGCTGGCCGAACGAGCCTGGCTGTTGGCCGATGGCGCCACCGGCAGTAATCTGTTCGACATGGGCCTGATGTCGGGCGACGCACCGGAGTTGTGGAATTTTGACCACCCTGAACGCATTACCAAGCTGCACCAGAGCTTTGTGGATGCAGGTGCCGACATCATTCTGACCAACAGTTTTGGCGGAACCACCTATAGGCTCAAACTGCACAACGCCCAGGGCCGCATGGCCGAGCTCAACACTGCAGCGGCGCAGCTTGCGCGTGCCGTGGCCGACAAGAGCGGACGTACGGTGGTGGTGGCTGGCAGCATGGGACCCACAGGAGAAATCATGGAGCCAGTCGGCACGCTCAGCGCTGCCGACGCCACCGCCGCATTTGCCGAACAGGCCACCGCGCTCAAAGCCGGTGGTGCTGATGTGCTGTGGATTGAGACCATGTCCTCCCGCGAGGAGGTCGAAGCCGCCGTGGCGGGCGCATCGACTACCGGACTGCCTGTGGTGTGCACGCTGAGTTTCGATACCAATGGCCGCTCGATGATGGGCATCTCCCCCAGCGACTTTTCTGAAATCGAGAAGTCGCTCTCTCCACGGCTGGCCGCCTGTGGCAGCAACTGCGGCGTGGGCGCCTCCGAGATGGTGGCCACCATTCACAATCTGCACACTGCGATGGGGCCTGACGTGGTGCTTGTTGCCAAGGGCAATTGCGGCATCCCGCAGTATGTCAACGGCAGCATCGTTTACAACGGCACCCCTGAGCTGATGAGCGTTTATGCCCGCATGGCGCTGGACTCTGGCGCGCGCATTATTGGCGGCTGCTGCGGGACGTCGCCGGTTCACCTGCGCGCGATGAAAGACGCGCTGGACGCCCACACCAAGGGCCCGGCGCCGAGCATTGACGAGGTGGTCGGCGCGTTGGGTGAAATTTCTACCGGCGCCCGCGCGCAGTGGGGCGGTGAACTCAGCCGCGCCGGCGGTGCGGCTGCCGGTGCCAACCTCAACCGCGGCCGTGGACGGCGCTCCGGGGCGGGAAGCGGCGGCTGAATGGCCGGCGCAAATCCGCAAGAACGATTGCAACACGCCTGCGAGCCAAGCGCACTGCCTGAGCCTTCCTACCTCATTGGTGTCGATACCGGAGGCACCTACACCGACGCCGCCATCATCGAAGCGCGCGGTCACCGCATTTTGGCGACTGCCAAAGCGATTACTACCAAAGGCGATCTGGCCGTTGGCGTGGCACAGGCGATCACCCGAGCGCTGGCCAAACTCCCCCGGCAGATCACACCGCAAAGCATTGCGATGGTGTCGGTCTCGACCACACTGGCGACCAATGCCGTGGTCGAGGGACATGGCGGTGCAACCGGCGTGATCCTGATAGGCTTCGACGCTGCCATGGTCGAACGCACCGGTATCGCCAAAGCCTTCCCCGGAATTCCATGGGTCGCGATTGGCGGCGGGCACAACCACGGCGGCGATGCGCTGGCACCGCTGGACCGCGATGCGCTGGAGGCAGCGCTCGTCAGCATGAATCCACGGGTGGACGCATTCGCCGTGGCCTCTACATTTGCGGTGCGCAATGCGGCGCACGAGCTCGAAGCGCGGGAACTGATCGTGGAGCGCACCGGTAAGCCAGTGACGCTATCGACCGAATTGTCGTCGTCGCTGGACGCGCCGCGCAGGGCACTCACCGCGGTGCTCAATGCGCGGCTGATTCCGCGCATTACGGGGCTGATCGACGCGGTGCGACGTGCCATGGCCGACCTGAAAATCGCCTGCCCGCTGATGATCGTCAAGGGTGATGGCTCGCTGGCGCTGGCCGAATCGGTGGCGATGCGACCGATTGAAACGGTGCTCAGCGGACCCGCCGCGAGCCTGGTGGGCGCGCAGTGGTTGAGCGGACTCGACAGCTTCATCCTGTCGGATATGGGTGGCACCACCACCGATCTGGGCATCCTGATCGACGGTCGTCCCAAAGTCAAAGAAGAAGGCGCCGAAGTGGGTGGCTGGCGCACCATGGTGCGGGCGATCGACGTGCGCACCATTGGCCTGGGCGGTGATAGCGAAATTGCCTTCGCCGCCAACGGAAAAATCAACGTGGGGCCGCAGCGGGTGGCGCCGGTATCCCTGATTGCTTCGCTTTACCCGCATGTTATTGAACTGCTGCGCGCCGACCTGGATGACGTGGATGGCGGTGGCTCGATGCACGGCAAATTTGTACTGCTGCCTTTTGCAGCCCGCAGCGGCAGCGTGCCCGCAGGTTTGTCGCAACGCGAACTCGATGTACTCCAAAGCGTCAACGCCGAACCCCAGCCATTTCGCAAGGTCGCCCAATCGCTGCCGGCCCAGCGCGCCATCGCTTCGTTGCAAAAAAAAGGCCTGATCCAGGTCAGCAGCCTGACCCCGTCGGATGTATCGCACGTGCTGGGTTTGCAGGCCAACTGGTCGGTCGAAGCGGCCACCATGGCGACGCAACTGGCCGCACGTTTGCGGGACATGAAAATGCCCACGCCTGAGCGCACGCTGGCGCTGGCGCAGCAAGTCTGGGCCGAGACCGTACGCCTGACCGGGCTGGCGATTTTGCAAACCGCTTTTGGCATTGAGATGGCCGATAACCCGCTCACGCAGGCCGTTTGCTCCGGCGCTGGAAGTTTGGGCCTGGCCTCAGTCCGCCTCACACCCAGCGTACCGGTGGTGGCAGTCGGTGGCCCGGTCAAGGTCTATTACGAAGAAGTCCGCAAGCGGCTTGGCTGCACGCTGGTGTTCCCCGAGTTTTGCGACGTTGCCAACGCCGTGGGCGCTGCCACCGGCGTGGTGGCGCACAGCAGCACGGTGGAAGTATTAGGCGATGGTACGGGCATGTTTCGTGTCCATGCGGCAGAAGGTGGCGAGCAATTTTCGGACGCGATACAAGCCTTGCAATACGCCGACACCCTGGCCCGCCGGATTGCCTTCGAAGCCGTAGTAGCCATGGGCGCTCCAGCTCCACAGGTCCAGCTGACCGTCACCAAAACCTATATGCCCAATGCACGCAATGAAACCGGTCTTCTGAGCGCAGTGCTGGTGGCCGAGGCGATCGGGCGGCCAGACGCAGCGCGCTAACCTCCGGGATCCGTGAGCGCTCTGGCGGGCCGGCTGTGCTCAAAATCAGGCCGCCTGGGATCGAGCTGCAACACCGCTTGTGAGCCGGTGCCATCCATGGCGACATAGCCGGTTTTGTGACTGCTGGTGGACGGGTGCAGGTATTTAGCGCCGGCAAACAACCAGACACTCAGCGCCAGAATGCCCAGCACGACAGCAAAGTAAAGCATAAGGGCTTCCGGGCCCAGCCAGTCCATGACGCCGCCCGCCAGCGTAGGGCCGGCGGTAGAGCCGATGCCGTACATCAGCAGCAAGCCGCTGGTTACTTCCAGCACCTTGCTTTCATCGATCAAGTCGTTGACGTGCGCCACGCTCAGGCCATACACGGTAAATGACAGGCCACCGTAAACAATGCCCAGAAAAATCAGCGAACTCTCGTAATCTCGGGTCAGATAAAAGCCCAGCGAGGCCACGCCGGCACACAGTGCGCAAACCCAAAAAAGCACCCAGCGCCGGTCATTGCGATCTGACAGGTGTCCCACAGGCCACTGGAACGCGGCACCGCCCAAAATGGTGGCTGCCATGAACATGGCAATGCCCCGCTCGCTGAACCCCACGCCCTCGCCAAAAACGTGCCCGAGGCTGTAAAAGGCGCCGCCCAAAAGGCCCGAGCCAACCGTACCGATCACGCCGATCGGCGAGATGTAGAACAATTCCTTCAATGCGAACTTGGGCGCGGCCATGGTCTCGGGTTCATCCACGGTGGTCAAGGTGATGGGAATCAGGGCAAACGAAAACAAAAGGGATGCCAGTGCAAAGGGCATGAAACCGAACCGGTCGCCCACCAGAATCAACCATTGCCCGGTCGCCATGGAGATGCCACTCACTGCCATATAGGCCGCAAACACCTTGCCCCTTTGCTGCGTGGTCGCCACCACGTTGAGCCAGCTTTCCACCACGATGTACAAACCCACCAGGCAGACCCCGGTGACGAACCGCAACACGCCCCACGCCCAGGCATTGGTCCAAAGTGCATGAAAAATGGGCAGTGCCGAGGCGATGGAGGCCATCGCGGCAAAGGCGCGGATATGGCCTACACGCCGGATGATGGCAGGGCAGGCGTAAGTGCCATAGACGAAGCCGGCAAAGTAGGCCGACATCACCAGGCCGGTGACCAGGCCCGAAAACTTGGCCGCGCCCGCTTGGGCGCCAATGGCTGCGAACATCAGCCCGGTGCCAATCACCAGCATGGACAGGCCGCTGAGCAGCGAAGCCAGCGGAATCAGCAACTTGTTCACTGGCGGCTTACCTCCCGGAGTTGGGCGGGATGTTAAACGTTGGAGTCCGGGAAAGATGCCTTGCGGCGGTTGATGTAGTCCAGAATGCCTTCATCGGTGGCCACGTCCATCGCCGGGGCTTCGTACTCGGACAACTGTTTTTTCCAAAGCGCGTTGGCCCGCTGCGTGAGGTCACGGCTGCCCTCGGCTTCCCACTGCTCGAAGCTGTTGTTGTCGGTAATGGGCGAGCGGTAAAAGGCGCTTTCGAAATTGGCCTGGGTGTGGGCGCAGCCCAAAAAATGCTTGCCGGGGCCGACCTCGCGGATCGCGTCCATGGCTTGCCCGTTTTCCGACAGGTCCACGCCGCCGAGCAGCGTATGCATCATGCCGGCCTGGTCCACGTCCATGATGAACTTCTCGTAACCCATGGACAAGCCGCCTTCAAGCCATCCCGCCGTGTGCAACACGAAGTTCACGCCACCCAGGCAGGTGGGCAACAGTGTATTGGCCGACTCGGATGCCGCTTGCGCATCCGAAATTTTGGAGCCGCACAGGCCCCCGCCAGAGCGAAACGGCACCCCGAGGCGCCGCGCCAGAGCAGCCATCACATAGAGCACCAGTGCAGGCTCCGGCGTACCAAAGGTAGGTGCTCCGGACTGCATGGAAATGGAGGATGCAAAGCTGCCCAGCACCACCGGCGCGCCGGGATTGCAGAGTTGAACAAAAGCCATGCCGGCCAACGCTTCGGCCAGTGTCTGCGCACAGGTTCCGGCGACCGTGACGGGTGACATGGCGCCCGCCAGAATAAAGGGCGTGATGATGCAGGCCTGGTTGGCACGCGCATAGACTTTGGCGGCGCCGAGCATGGTCTCATCGAACGTCATCGGCGAGTTGGCATTGATCAGGTTGATGACCGCAGTGCGGGGCTTGCCGGTCAGGGGGTCGATCCAGTTGTCGCCAAACAGAATTTTGGTCATTTCCACCGTGTCCTGCGCGCGCTCGGGGTGGGTGACCGATCCCATGAAAGGCTTGTCGCTGTACTTCATGTGGGCGTAAACCATGTCGAAGTGGCGCTTGTTCACCGGCAGATCGACCGGCTCGCAAATCGTGCCGCCCGAGTGGTGCAGCGAGTTGGCCATATAGGTGAGCTTCACAAAGTTCTGGAAGTCGGCAATGGTGGCGTAGCGGCGGCCTTTATCGAGATCACGCACAAAGGGTGATCCATACGCCGGTGCAAACACCGTGTTTTTGCCGCCGACGACGACGTTGTGCGCAGGGTTGCGTGCGTACTGGATGAACTCCCGCGGTGCTGTGGCCTGCACCAGCTGGCGCGCCAAACCCCGCGGGAAATGCACCCGCTCGCCCTTGACGTCGCAGCCCGCAGCGCGAAACAGCTCCAGGGCTTCCGGATCATCACGAAAGTCGATGCCGGTTTCTTCCAGAATGGTGTCGGCATTGCGCTCGATGATGGCAAGCCCTTCTTCGTCCAGCACTTCAAAGTACGGGATTTTGCGGGTGATATAGGGCACCGACTGCGCACTGCGGGCTGAGCGTGCTGCACGTTTGGCTTCCCGACCGCCGCCGGCGCGTCGTCCGCGGGGTGCTTCAATCTCCGGTGTGATTACTGTGTCGTTCATGCGGTGTCTCCAGAGCCGTATCAGATCCATGTGCATGCCGCCATGACCAAAGCTCATGTCCGGCAAGTTGAAAACTCATAATATTGCAGGCACCGCATATTGGCCCGACCTGTTTGCGACACGCTTTTGTGTGCCAACGCCCCAGGGGCGCTGGTCGCAGGCAGGGCCAATACCGGACGTGGCCAACTCGCCGGCCGTTTCGCCCATGTGTCGCATTTGCGCCGGCAACAGTCGCCAAACACGCGCCGTTTGATCGTGCCCGCCCCTAGCATCCGCGCAGTCTTAAACCCAGAAACGGAGACCGGCAACATGGTCGCAAAAATTATCGATGGCAATGCCGTAGCCCGCCAGGTGCGCGAAGAATGTGCCGCAATCACCCGCGATCTGAAATCCCGTGGCGTTACGCCGGGGCTGGCGGTCATCATCGTGGGGGACAACGCAGCGTCCAAGGTCTATGTGGCCAACAAAGTCAAGGCCTGCACTGAGGTAGGTCTGCATTCCACCGTGTATGCATTTCCCGCTGACACGCCAGACACGGAGGTCGAAGCCGAAATTCATCGGCTGAACGCCGACCCGCAGGTGCACGGCATTCTCGTGCAGCTGCCGCTGCCTGCACACTTTGACGCCAGGCGCGTGGTCGCCGCTGTTTCCAGAGATAAAGATGTGGACGGCTTTCACCTCTATAACGTGGGCGCACTCGTCCAGGGTGAAACCCTGTTCCCGCCCTGCACCCCGTTTGGCGTGCAAAAGATGCTGGAATACGAGAACATTCCGGTCGAAGGTCAGAACGTGGTGGTGGTCGGTGCGAGCAATATTGTGGGCAAACCCATGGCACTCATGTTGATGCAAAAGGATGCAACTGTCGTCATCTGCCACGCAAAAACCCGTGATTTGGCGCAATTCACCATCCTCGCAGATATTCTGGTGGTCGCCGCCGGCAAGCCCAATCTGATCCTGCCGCAGATGGTGCGCACCGGCGCGGTCGTGATCGATGTGGGCATCAACCGCCTGCCCAATGGCAAGCTGGCAGGCGACGTGGACTTTGAGGGTGTGCGCCAAAAAGCATCCTACATATCGCCGGTGCCCGGCGGCGTGGGCCCGATGACGGTGACCATGCTGGTACACAACACGGTGCAGTCGGCGTTGCGCAGCGTGTCGCCTATGCATTCTCCAGCGTCGTAATGCCGACATCGCGGCAGGGACCAGTCTCGACAATCGAGACACTTCCCAGTGAAATTACAACTCCAAAAGGTGACACATGGCTTTGAACTCCGACAGCAATCCCACCATCAAAGAATTTGACCCCGAACTCAGCGCCGCCATGGAAGCCGAGTCCCGTCGTCAGCAAGACCATCTGGAACTCATTGCCTCCGAGAACTACACCAGCGCCCGCGTGCTGGCGGCGCAAGGCAGTGTGCTGACCAACAAATACGCCGAAGGCTACCCCGGCAAGCGCTACTACGGCGGCTGCGAGTTTGTGGACGTTGCCGAGCAACTGGCCATTGACCGCGCCAAAAAACTCTTCGGTGCAGATTGGGCCAACGTGCAACCCCACTCCGGCTCCAGCGCCAATTCGGCCGTCTATATGGCTTTGCTCCAACCCGGTGACACCATTTTGGGAATGAGCCTGGCACATGGCGGCCATTTGACGCATGGCGCCAAGGTCAGCTTCTCCGGCAAGATTTACCACGCCGAGCAATACGGCATTGACACCATCACCGGCTTGATTGACTACGACGCGCTCGAAGCCCAAGCCATTGCAGTCAAACCCAAAATGATTGTGGCGGGTTACTCCGCATACAGCCGCCATTTGGACTTCCCCCGCTTTCGTGCCATTGCCGATAAAGTTGGTGCGCT